>JAFXRA010000332.1 GCA_017526725.1 Candidatus Rifleibacteriota bacterium | reverse complement strand
TTATCAGGGTGAGTGTGCATTAAAGAATAGAGTAGGGCAATTCCAACTTCTACAACAGGTTGAGGTTTGTCTGTCGTCATTTCTAGGTGGATTCCATTGCAGTCATGCTTTTCGCACTTACTGAATGTGGGGTTGAAAACAATTGTTGAGGCTTCAACATATTGAGGTAATAATGGCTTTAATGCTTCCAACCAAAGATCTGCATTAATCCATGGGGCACCGATGTTTCTAAATGGCGCGTTTGTTCCACGACCTTCTGATAATTCGGTACCTTCAAAAAAGCAGGTTCCCGGGTAAAGCATAGCTGTTTTTATGTCGGGCATGCTTGGTGAAGGTTTAAACCACGGGAAATCAAGTTCTTTAAACAACATTGATGATGTGTAATCTGTGCATTTATAAACAGTTATTTCGTTTGTTAATTTATAATGCTTTTTTATCCAGACCGCCAGTTCTCCAGGGGTTAAACCATAGCGTAAAGGAATAGGCAGGTGCCCCACAAATGACTCGAAACCTTCTTCTAAATCAGGACCTTCTATTAATCTGCCGATAAAATTTGGTCTGTCTAAGACAGTTACAGGAAGCTGAACTTCATTTGCTGCTTCAAGAATATTCCTAAGAGTTGAAATATAGGTATAAAACCGCACACCCACGTCTTGAATATCGAATATTAATAAATCTAAGTCTTTAAGCATTTCTGCATTTGGCTTTTTGTTGGTTCCATAGAGACTTATTATTTCAAGGTTTAATTCACTTATTCTTGAATTAGCAACATGTTCTCCATCTGGTTCATTTGAACCAAAACCATGTTCTGGACTGAAAACTCTTTTTATTTTAAAACGAGAATCGTTGGCGATTCTATTTACTAGGTGCACGCCATTTTTATCTCTGCCTGTAAAATTAGAAACTACAGCAACATTTGTCTTTTTGTTGTTAAAGGTTTTATCTGAAAAAAAGCTTTCTAGGCCTGGCTGGAACATAATTTACCTCATTTATTTTTCTAGTTCAGCTAATGCATCTGAAATAAGATAAAGTGACCCGCAGACTAGAATTGAGCGGCTTTTATCTGTTTTACAGCTTTCTAATGCAGATTTAAAATCATCGAACCATTGCCATTTTTCAGAAATACTAGATTTTTCGAAATCCTCTTTTGCTGGACATCTAGGACAGGTTGGAGGAACAAAACAAAGGTTGTGACCAAAAGGTTCTAAGCGCTTAGCCCTTTCTGCAAAAGGTTTGTCTTTTAAGGCACCAAATATAATATTTACTGGTTCATTACTTTGAAATGTTTTTAAGTAGTTTTCAAGGGTTTCAAGGCCTTCATTGTTGTGTGCACCATCTAATAGAATATCTGGCTCACCTTTTATCCATTGAAGTCGTCCAGGCCAATGGGCTGCTTTAATTCCTTCTGTTATTGCTTCATCAGGTATTTCAAAGCCATTTTTACGCATCTGTTCTATAATAGCCATTACAAGACTAAGATTTTCTAACTGGTGTGCACCGGGCATGGGGAAGAAAACTTCTTCTTCAGCAAATGAGAACTTAATTTTATGCCCTTCTTTACTGCTTTCTACTAGTTCGAATCCATAATTAGGTTCAATAACCTGTAATTTTGCTTTCTTTTCTTCACATTCTTTCTTGAAAATCTCAAGTATTGCAGGATCTTTTTCTGTAGTTAGGAGAGGGCGGTTTTTACGTATTATTCCAAGTTTTTCGTGAGCAATTTTTTCTTTTGTATCGCCTAAATATTGCTGATGATCTGTTCCAATATTGGTTATTACAGATATTTCTGGTTCACAGGCATTAGTAGAATCAAATCTGCCGCCTAAACCAACTTCAACTAAAGCGATATCGATGTCTGATTCCCTAAAAGCCCAGAAACCAAGAGCAGTCATAATTTCAAAAAAAGCCGGAGAGCCTAAGGATGATTCTTTATCCATGACCTTGGTTATTTCTTTTAACTCTTTAACGCCGTTAATAATGAGCTTTTCAGAAACTTCTTTGCCTTGTATTTTTATACGTTCCTTGAGGCTTAGTAAATGCGGAGAAGTGTAGCTGCCTATCTGGTAATCCTGGCAATGCAGAAGAATAGACTCTGTAATTGCTGTAACAGAACCTTTGCCGTTTGTTCCACCGATTAGAATGCAAGCATATTCTCTTTGGGGTGCATCAAGTTCGTCTAGTAAGTATTCTATTTTATCTAAACTGTAAGGCCCTTTGTGGGTGCCTCTATCTAATATCCATTTTTCTGCTTCCAAGTATTTATTCATTTTTTGCCTCCGCATATTCTGTGTATATTCTATCATATTTTTTGTCTCTATATTTATTATTTTTTGTCGAAGTGGTATAATCACTTATTATGAATACAAACGAATACAAAAGTCTATCAGTCAGATTTTTTGATTATATTAACTCATTTAGAGAGGCTGACGGCCATTTCTGCAAGCTGCTTGACGAAAAAATAAATCATATCAAAAGAGTTACTTCTAATGCTCTTTTTATTGCTCAAAATGAAGGTTGGTCAGAAGAAGACTGTTTAATTGCTGAACTTTGCGGTTTATATCACGACATAGGTCGTTTTTCCCAATATAAAGAGTTCAAAACTTTTTCCGACCCAAAATCAGTTAATCATGGTCAGCGCGGTTTTGAGGTGATTAACGATAATAAATTATTTGATGGAATTGGGCTTTCGGACTCAAAAATTATTCTAGACGCTGTGCACTATCATAATGCTTTGAATATTCCAGGTGATTTGTCTGAAGAATCTAAGCGCTTTACCAATCTTACAGGAGATGCTGATAAAATGGATATATTTTTCATGCTGACTGAAGCTATAAAATCAAATAGTTTAGACAGCCATCAGGATTTGCTTTGGAATTTACCAATTGGAGAACCTAATCCGACTATTATTGATAAATTAATGAATAATTCTCAGGCTTTATATTCAGATATTAAATCTGGAACAGATGTGTGTTTGCTACAACTTTGCTGGTTATATGGAATTAATTATAAATCTTCTTTCATTAAATTAAAAAGTCGCCAAACTCTAGAATTAATTGATTTAATACTGCCGCAGACTCCTGAAATAAAAGCATGTCTGCAACATATCAATTCATTTATTAATGATAGAATATATTAATCACTGATACTGCATGGATTACTTAACTTTAAAATCACATATAAAGTATTTATCAGGAAAATTAAGTTGCAGTCCTATTGTTGTTAGAGCATATGACCGCTCAGGCCGTTCAATTTTTTTAAGATTAAAAACCCCTGATGGAATTGAAGATTTATCTCTTTGTCTTGATTCTCCAAACCAGGGTTTATGGTTATCTAAGCATTGTGATGATGTAGAAAAAAACTCTTTGATAGAAAGAAGTTTGAACAGAGTTATAATTAATTCAAAGTTAACAGATATTAAATTAGCTGGTGACGAAGAAGCAGGACAGTTTGACAGAGTTGTTAGACTGCATTTTGTTTCTGTTGATGAATATTTTGGAAATAGAAGCGATTATTATATTTTTTGCGAATTTACAGGAAGAATATCTGATATTTTCTTTTGCGATTCAGATTATAAAATATTAGATAGAATTTCAAGAACTTCAAATAATCTTGTTGGTGAGAATTATCGTCTGCCAGATTCTTATAAATTGTTGAATCCGAATAAAGTAAGCGATAATGAAATGTTAGAAGCTTTTTCGGCTGTGAGCAGCGAATGGGCAAATAAAATTGGTTATATTTCTCCAATATTATCTAAAGAAATAGTGTACAGAATAAAAGATTATGCAGATACAAGCGAAAATCGTTTAAAAATATTTAAAGATATAATTAATGAGAGTTTGAATTCAAAAGTCTTTTTATATAAAAAGGGAACAAAAGTATCGGCTGTTTCTTGCTATGAGCTAAAGCACGTTGCAGTAAACGATTCTGAATTTGAGATTTTCGATAATGTTAATGCTGCTATGAATTTTATTGAGGATAGCTTAATCGGTCCAAAACGATTAGAGCAAGAAAAGAAAAATATAATTGTACAACTGAATAAATTATTGAAACAAAAAAAGCAGCTTCTTGACGAGCAGATTAAATTAAAAGAAAAATATAAGGGGGCTGATAAATACCAAGAAATAGGTGATTTGATAACGGCTAACCTATATAGAATAAAACCTGGTTCTGTAGCTTTAGAAGCCGAGGATTGGAACAGCGGAAAAAATGTTAAGATTGAATTAGACCCAGCAAAGACGCCAGCGGCTAACGCAAAAAAATACTATAATTTATGCAAAAAATGTAAACGTGGTGTTGTTGAGGTTGAAAAACGTATTCAGAGCTTAAATGCTGATATTAAATGGTTTGAAGAACAGATTTGGCTGGCTGAAAATGCTGAAAGCGAAAGTTGGCTTCATATAGAAGAGAATACTAAAACAAATAGAAAACTTAAAAGTAAAGAAAATACTAATAAAAATAAAAATTCGAAAAATCCTAAGATAGTTATTAAACCTTCTTTTGAGGAAAGCGGCTGTAAGTATTATGTGGGGCACAATGCAAAGCAGAATGATCAAATAACATTTAAAATTGGAAAAAAAGGTGATATTTGGTTTCATGCCAATGATGTGCCTGGTGCACATGTTATTCTGAAAAAAATTGAGGGTGAGGTTACTGAAGAAGATATAATTAAAGGTGCAAAATTGGCTGCATTAAATTCATTTGCCAAAAACAGCAGCAAAGTTCCTGTAGACTATACGGACGTAAGTAATGTCAAGCGCATTCCTAACGGCGGGGCTGGACAGGTTTCTTATACAAATCAACATACAATTGTTGTTGATATTAACGGAAAATAATAGCTTGTATGAAAAAAATAACAGACAGAATCAAAGCAGGTAAAGCTTGAGATATGCTTTTTCTTGTTTGGTCTTTTAATGTTAAATGATATTCAAAATCATCATCGATTTTATTTGGTATTCTGTTTTCTTGATCTCCATGATATTCGCAATATATAAAACCTCCTCCGTTTTCTTTTAAGGATCCTTTAGAAATGTATTTACATCTAGGAGTATACAGACGAATATCTCCCCTTAAGCATTCGCCTTCATAAAGTAACTTTAATGTTTTCTCATTAAATTCATCTATAAATTCTTTGTGCTCCTTGTTATATATCTCTATGGCGCCAGCTAATAGTCTAATATTTGAATAACAAGCTTTTTGCCTCATTGAAGATCTTAGTGCAGGATGAGAAGGTGCAGCCATACAGGTTAAAACAAATACTACGATAAAAACGATAACTGTTTCGAATAAAATTGTAGAAATTTTTCTCGGCTTTTTTTTATTTTTTGAAAACATTAGATTTCTCTAGGAGTTGATTATAAACAGTATATCAGATAAAATATTAAAAGTATATAGATTACTGATTTTAATCTGTAACAGATGAAAAATAGATTGAGCAATAATCTTTTTCTATATAGTATAAGTCTATTGGCTGTTTGAATAATTTAAAATCAGGAAAATAAAAATGACAAATACAATAACTGATCAGAAAACCATAACTATTAACGGGAATCCAGGCAAACCTACGGGAGAGGCTGGGAAACAGATGCTTGAACGTATGAACCAGAGTCATTTTGAGTTAACTGGCTGGGCACTGAATTTCTTCAATGTTAAAGAAAATGATAGTATTTTGGATATCGGATGTGGCGGAGGAATGACCTTAAAAAGGCTAGGAGAATTTTCTCCGAACTGTAAATTATATGGAATAGACCATTCTCCTGTAGCTGTTGAAGAAAGTGTTAAACTGAATAAAAATCTAATAGACGGCGGGAAAATGACGATTGAGGAAGCTTCTGTTGAATCTCTACCCTTTGTTGATAACTTTTTTGATAGAGTAATAACCGTAGAGAGTTTTTATTTTTGGCCGAATCCAGTAGAAAACCTGAAAGAAGTTCTGAGAGTGTTAAAAACAGGTGGTAAGTTTTTGCTGGTGGCAGATATTTATGGAAAAGAAGGATTAAGCGAGGAGACTTTGGATAATATCAAAATTTTTAATTTGCTTAATCCTACTAAGACTGAGTTCAGAGAAATGTTTGAAAAATCAGGTTTTGCAGATATAGAAATTCATTTAAAAGATGGGACGGATTGGATTGCCGTCAGTGGTAAGAAATCATAAATTAAATATTATTTTGAAAAAGTAGTTGTTATTTTGTTATTGATTATTATTGTGCAATAGAATAGACTATTTTTTAGATAAAAATTTAAAGGAAAGAACTATGGCAGATAAATTCATATTCACAATGTACGGTTTAAATAAATATTATGGGCAAAAGCACGTTTTAAAAGATATTAGCATTAGCTTTTTCCCAGGTGCAAAAATAGGTATTGTTGGTGCAAATGGCGCTGGTAAAAGTACTGTTTTACGCATAATGGCTGGAGTAGATAAAGAATTTCAAGGGCACGCTGAAATAACTCCCGGTTACAAAGTTGGCTTTGTTCCTCAGGAACCGCAACTTGAAATGGGTAAAACAGTCAGACAGAATATTGAAGCCGCTTTTGCTGATACAATTGCGATGGTTAAAGAATACGAAGATTTGTCTGCTGCCATGTGCGACATGGATGCTGATGCAATGGATAAAGCCATGGAAAAGATGGCTGTATTGCAGGATAAAATAGAAGCTGCAGGTGGCTGGGAACTTGATACAAAGCTTAATGTTGCTGCTAATGCTCTCGTATTGCCTCCTGATGACATGCTAGTTGATAATCTCTCTGGTGGGGAAAAGCGCAGAGTTGCTCTTTGCCGTGCACTGCTTGAACAGCCTGATTTGCTTCTATTAGACGAACCAACTAACCATCTTGATGCTCAGACTGTTGCTTGGCTTGAAAACTACTTAAAAGACTATCCGGGTACAGTAATTATTTCTACTCACGACCGTTATTTCCTTGATAATATTACTAAGTGGATTCTTGAATTAGAAGACGGTTATGGCATTCCATTTGAAGGTAATTACAGTTCATGGCTTGCTCAGAAACTTCAGATTCTTGCTAATAGCGAAAAGAAGGAATCTGCCAGAAGAAAATCTCTTGAACGAGAATTGAAGTGGATACGAATGAACACTGGTGACAGACACGAATTAAGCAGAGAACGTCTATCGCATTTCGAAGATTTATTCACAAAAGAACGTGCACAGGATAGGGGAGATGAAACTGTTATACAGATAGCTCCTGCTGAACATCTTGGTGATTTGGTTGTTGATTTTAAAAATGTTTCAAAGGGCTTTGGTGAAAACAAACTTATGGAAGATGTGTCTTTCTCTCTTCCAAAAGGTGCAGTTGTCGGAATTATCGGGCCCAATGGGG
>JAFXRA010000331.1 GCA_017526725.1 Candidatus Rifleibacteriota bacterium | reverse complement strand
CTGACGGTCACCGATGATCAACTCACGCTGTCCACGACCGATAGGAATCATTGCGTCGATAGCCTTGATACCAGTTTGGAGAGGCTCGTTAACGGGCTGACGGTAGATGATACCTGGAGCTTTACGCTCAAGAGGCATTTCGATAAGGTCGCCCGTGATAGGCCCCTTACCATCAATAGGTTCACCAATAGCGTTAACGACACGGCCGACCATACTGTCGCCCATCATAAGGGAAGCAATACGTCTGGTTCGTTTAACGGTGAATCCTTCTTTTACTAAGTCAGTAGGACCAAGAAGCACCGCACCTACATTGTCTTCCTCCAAGTTCATCACCACGGCTTTCATGCCGTTGGCTTGAGGAAATTCAAGCAGTTCTCCAGCTTCGGCGTTCTGCAAGCCGTAGATACGTACAACACCGTCGCTAACTTCAAGAACGGTGCCGACCTCTTCGAACTTCGCTTTAGCGTCGATGCCTTCGAGTTGGCTTTTTAGGACCTCTGAAACTTCACTCGCTTTTATGCTTGACATTTAAACGATCTTTAATAGTGAAACAAATAAAAAAATGCAATTACATTGCGCTAGAGTGCGCTTTGTCAATCAAGGTTTTCTTGATTTCCTGTAACTGCGACGCTACACTGGCATCGAGCAAGTTGGATTCAACTTGAAGTTGGAACCCACCGATAAGGCTAGGGTCAACCTCAGACTGAAATTCAACTTTACCTCCCAATGGCAAATTCGCGATTTGAGCAACAAGTGCTTTCATTTTTTCCTTAACCTGTTCCGACACCTCGGTAGCCGTTGTCAGTTTACCGATAATGATGTTGTTGTCTTTTCTGTAAAGGTCTTGGAAAACAAGACTGATAGAGTGGAAGTAATTCTCCCTTTTTCTGTCAGTCACCAAGTCAACAAACTTGCTAAATTCGGAACTTACAGGAGAACTCTCGTTTCCAGCAGCTGATAAAAGTAATTTTTTCCGTTCATCAGTGGTGACATGCGGATTATTCATAGCCTTTTTAAGGTCGGGAACAGCGAAAAAAGCGTTAGAAACGGATTCCATTTCCTCATACACTTTATTTGCAGAGCCGTTCTTTTGGGCGACCTCCAATAAGGCTTTTGCATATCTGACTGAAATTCTGCCTGTATCCATTGTTTACTGCTTGTTTATAGCGTTAATTTCATCTAGCTTCTCGTTGATGAAAGCTTCTTGACTTTGTTTGTCGCTGAACTGTTTTTTCAAGACTTTCTCCGATAATTGGAGAGTCAGTTCAATGACTTGAATCTTAATGTCTTTTAAAGCATTTTCCTTTTCAGCGTTAATGCTAGATTTCGCATTTTCAATAATTTTAGCGGCTTCGGTTTCCGCTTGCTTTTTGGCTTCTGCTATGATTTGATCCTTAACATTCTGAGCCTCGTGTACAATTTGGAACTGCTGGTTTTTCGCTTCATTAAGAATCTTTTCGCTTTCGTTCTTAATGTTCTGCAGTTTCTCATTTGCATCTTTAGCCGATTGTATTGAATCTTCGATGTATTTGTTTCTTTGCGCAATCATTTCAGTGATTATTGGCCAAGCGAATTTCGCCAATATGAAGAAAACGATGCCAAAGACAACTAACATCCAGAAAACCAAACCGAATTCTGGTGTTATCAAAGACATGGGCTGAACGCTTTAGAATTATACGAAGAGAGCTAAGATAGCTACGATGATTGCCAAGAAAGCAACACCTTCAACGAGGGCGGCTGCAACAATCATGTTGGTACGGATCATACCAGCAGCTTCTGGCTGACGACCCATAGCTTCCATTGCAGAACCACCAATATGGCCAATACCAATACCTGCGCCAATAGCTGCGATACCAGCACCGATACATGCACCTGCTTTTGAGAACATTGCTGCGCTTGAAGCTACTTCAGCTGCAGCCTGAAGAATAATTGATAACATAGTTTTCTAATTTTAATTATTTTTTTTATTGATTTTTTCTTTGTTTGAATTTAAGCATTTTCATGCTCAGGACGCTCTTGGGCCATACCTATGAATAGTGCTGAAAGCATAGAGAACACGTAAGCCTGAATTAAACTTACGAGGACTTCCAGACAGTCCATAAATACTGCTAAGAGTACAGATATTACAGAAACCCCGTAAGCGGTAACAGCACCGAACAGAGAACCCATAATGAAGATTAGACCTACCAAGATAAGTTGCATGATGTGACCAGACAACATATTGGCAAACAGACGGACCATCAGTGCGATAGGCTTAGTGAACACCCCTAAGAATTCGATGAACTGCATAATAGGAATAGGACACTTGAGACCCATTGGAACTTCAGGCCAGAAAATTTCTTTCCAATAATGTCCGTTGGTAGTGAAGTTTGTGAAAAGGAATGTGATAAACGCTAAAACAAAAGTAATAGCGATGTTACCCGTTACATTCGCACCACCAGGGAAAATAGGAATAATGCCAATAAGGTTGGTAATCAGGATAAAGAAGAATACAGTCAGGATGTATGGAGAATATCTTTTGTAATTCTTACCGATACATGCTTTAGTTATGTCTTCTTCAACTGTCAAAATGATAGGCTCTAATAAAGCTTGTGCTCCTGAAGGAGTTGCTAAATAGTCCTTTTTGTATTTCTTCGCAATACCAAGGAACAAAACCAACATGATAGCAGCTACCAAGAATAGGGTAAATACGTTCTTAGTAATAGACAGGTCTAATGGTCTTACTTCATTGCCATCGACTACTTCTACAATTTTGCCAGCGTATTCACCTTCTTCACTCTGCTTGTAGCTTTTATAGCCACCTTCGTGGAGTTTAGATGCGCAAAACACATCCCATCCGTTCTGACCTTTAACGATACACAACAATGGAATGTTGATGTGTTTCTCGTTAATAGTGCATACATGCCAATTGTAGTCGTCATTGATATGGCCGAAAACAATTTCAGTGATGTTCACACCACCTTCCTCCGATTTGTGCTCATTTGCAGATGCTGCATTGATAGACAAACCGAGGAACAGTAGAATGCACCAAAGGAAACGGCAGTTTTTAATGCTATTTTTGATTGAGTTCATTTTGATGTCTGTTGTTTAGTTTTGCTCGAAACGCAGTTTCAAAAACTGTGAATACAACATATAAAACTATAAGGGAAATAAAGAAACTGATTAATTGAGTCTTTACTAACCACGCATACAAAAGAAACACAAGGGCCTGCAGTAATAGCTTTAGCATGCTGGTAACCATTGATATGTTTACAAATGTAGCATTGTCTCCCTCAATAGCCTTAGCAGTTACAGAAACGACTATAGCGCTTATGGCAAACATAAAGAGAACCAGAGCCGGATATAGCTCGAAATAGTATTCTTTAAGCAGCAGTTTGTAGAGAAGCATTCCTCCCACATTACATGCTACCATGACGTAACCCAGTCGAGTGCTACCTTCTTTGATCAACTTGTCTGTCGGTGTCATTAAGCCTCTAAAATCTTTTCAATACACACAGAAATCTTATTGTCTCTCACTTCTGCAAATCCGGAATCAATGCGAATTCTATTTTCTCCATCTGCGTCGATGTAGATGATTTCGCCTTCTTTTAGAGAAGAAATGAGGGCTGCATGTTTCGGCAAAATTGTGAATTGCCCCAACATGCCAGGCAGAGTAACTGAGTTAACTTCACCTGTATAAACAATGCGCTCTGGAGAGATGATTTCTAATTCCATAATAGCAGATTACTTTTTAGCCAATTCAAGCAATTTCTTACCTTTAGCAATAGCATCTTCGATTGTACCTACATTGAGGAATGCCTGTTCAGGAAGATCATCAACTTCGCCGTTCATAATCATCTTGAAACCTCTAATAGTATCTTCAATAGGCACCATCACACCTTCCAAACCAGTGAACTGAGAAGCCACATGGAAAGGTTGAGACAAGAAACGCTGAATTCTACGAGCTCTGTTAACTGTTAATTTATCTTCGACAGACAACTCTTCCATACCAAGAATTGCGATGATATCTTGCAACTCGTTGTATTTCTGAAGAATTTTCTTAACTCTTTGTGCAGTTTCGTAATGGTCTTTACCGATGACGTTAGGATCCAAAATACGAGAAGTTGAGCCTAGAGGGTCTACAGCCGGATAAATACCTAAAGAAGCAATCTTACGGTCCAAAACGGTTGTTGCGTCCAAGTGAGCGAAAGTAGTTGCTG
>JAFXRA010000330.1 GCA_017526725.1 Candidatus Rifleibacteriota bacterium | reverse complement strand
ATATGCATAATCAATATTTAAATTTTCACCCCAAGAGTTGTTTATAACTTTTATTTGAGAATAAGAATTATATTTTGAAAAATCAGAATCATCAGAAAGGGCATTAGTGCTTATTAAATCTGCATCAAATGCCACCCCATGCATGAGAAAATCAGTTTTAGCAGCGGCAGCAATTCCTGCAACATGGGTGCCATGGTCATTTTTTTTCCAGTCAATTCCATTAAGGCTTAACGAGCCGATATATTTAGAACCAGTCTTTAATCCAAATTTACTATGTTCAAGGTTTACAGGCTCGTCGTTTATTCCTATTGTTATATCTTTCCCTGTAAAGCCTTTGGAATAGGCTTCTGCAGCATTAATAATATCTAAACCGTTACTGCCGTAATATTCATTTGTCTGAAATTCTTCTATGTCAGCAGAATTTGCTGGGAAAGAAGCAAGCAGTGATAGTGCTGCTGCTATGATGATTGTTTTTGTAGATTTACTCATGGGATACCTCTATTATTTTTTTTAGAAAAGTAATTATATCACATTTTGGATTATAGTCGATTTTACTTGTAAAATAGTTTTAATTGTTTAATAAATGTTATAATAGATTTAATAAAATAATATAAATTACAGAGAAAACCTATGAATACAGAAGAATTAGCAAAAAGTTTCGGAATGAAAGTTCATGAAGAAAAGGGACTTTTTATAGAAAGACATTATGAACATAAAGGCTTAGGCAGACCAGCCTCAGGCAGTATATATTATTTTGTAGATAAAGATGAAAAAACAGAGTTTCATAGAATAGACTGCGATGAATACTGGTGTTACAATGCAGGTTCAACCATAGAACTCTGGATAATTTATCCTAATGGGAAATTAACCATAAAAAAATGTGGTATTACAGAGGATGCAGAACCATCAATCTTTGTATCTAAAGGGGCCATTTTTGCCAGTCGACATTCAAATAATTGCAGCGAAGGAACATTTATAACAGCTATAACTGTTCCACGATTCAAATATGAAGGCTTTGAACTATTTACAAAAGAAGAAATAATAAAGCAATACCCATTTGTTTCTAGTTTTTGGGAATAAAAATGTTTTGGTTATAGTACTATCTTATATAATAAATTTGAAATCATCTATAACAAAAAAGCTTGGGATTTTTCCCAAGCTTTTTTGTTTTATAGATACTTAGTTTATTTTACTTCTTTTCTTCGGCTGGAGCTGCAGGAGCTTTTTCTGCTGGAGCAGCAGAAGCTTCTGCTTTTTTGGTGTCATCCTTTTTTGCTGGTTCTTCACAAGTTGATTCGCCAACAAAGAATGCTTTTACCATATGTCTAGAATCTGCAAAACCTGGTAAGAAGCAGAATAATAGAATAAGAATAACAAGAATAATAGATAGCCACATTCTCCAATGATTCTTTTCTTCTTTGAATGGGTCATCGAAATTGCGCTTAGAATTTTCCGGAAGCTTAGCTACACTGGTTAAATAGCGGCCCATAGTGATATTGATTCTTGCTCTGGTATTGATTGCCCAACCGTTAGCATCCAATATTGAACCAAGATTACGTCTATGCAATTTCATTGCTGTAATAATCATTGATGGACCAGAGATAAGCAATAAAATGCCGATGATAGCTAAAGGCATCTGCCACCAGCTAAGAGCCATAAATCCTGAAACAACAGAAGAAATTGCAGAACCTATAGTAGCCAAAGCCAAGCCTACAGCTGCGAAGATACCAGCATACTGAGCAGCATTGAAGCTGTTTTGAGCAGGAGTAGCGGCAGGTGCGGCACCAGCTGCAGGAGCGGGAGTCTGTAATTTAGTTCCAGCTTCACCAACTTTTGCTGTAAAGTTTTCTGTTACAGCTTTATCTTTAGAAGAAGCATATTTTTCTATCTGTTCGTTAATTAAAGCACCAAGTTTCTTGTAAGGAGACCAGAAAGCCTGACGAATGCTGATTGGGTGGTCAACGACCTTAGTGATTACTGCATCCCAATAGTTACCCTTTGTATCAACGAAAATACCGTTTCTTCCAACGATAAGCTGATCTGATTCGCCATCAGTTACAGCAACAGCAACATTCATCTTTTCGCCGGTGTGTTTGCGAGTACATTCGCAGTAAAGCAGGAATGTATTTGCTGCGACTGCTCTAGCACTATGAGCAGCAACATCATCAACCTTTATACAAAGAGTGCAGCTCCTGCTGTCAATATAAAGGGTACCAGCCTGGAATATAGCTCTTTTTTCTTTATTATAGAAATCTTTAAAAGCAACAAAGTTATTCAGAAGCTTAAACAGGAACTTATAATATCTAATCATCTTATCGACATTATTAAGTCTGTTGAATTCTGGTTCCAATGCTTTATCTCTAGCTATCAAAGCAGTAATTTCATCTTTTTTGTTGCTGGAAAGGATAGCGTCTAATCTTTCAACACCCAAGCTTTCAACTGCTTTACCAGGTTTAGCTGCCTGCCAAGCTTCATAAGCAGCAAAGTGAGCTTTGATTTTTCCCCAATCTGCTTCTGAAAGCTTATCTGCCTTACCAGTTATAGGCTTAACAACTTTTTCTGCAAAGGCAGCAATTTCATCTGTCCAGAAAGGATTGATATGCTTTGTAAGGTCTAATACTGCTTCAGTAGAAACCATAGCCAAGGGGAGTTCCTTAAGTTCAGGAGTATCAACAGTAAGACTCTTCTTTAAAAGAGCAATATAGTCGTTGTCTAGTTCCTGACCGACTTTTGCATACTTTTCATCAAAAGAAGCAAGACGACAGCGAGTAAAATAGTCATCAATCTTAGCTCTGACGGCATTCATAATTCCGTCTAAAGCAGCAGTATCAGCACCGCTGGTAAGAATAGAACTATCTTTGTCTGGTTTCTTAGCCCATTCTGAATAAGCAGCAGCCTGTGAAAGGAAATCATCAAGACGAGCCTGTGAAATACCAAGCTTACCGCTTCTATCAGTGTCTCCGCCCATGCAGCCTATAACATCTGATATAACCTTGCTGCATTCAGCATCCATTATTTCTTTGTCGCCATCATGGGTATCTGGAGTAATAATGCCGTCACCATTGAATGCAGTAGCGGCAAAAATCTTCTGGGTGCTGGCAAGATCGTCTAATGAAATAGACTTGGCATCTTCTTTCCCTAAGTTAAAAAGAACCTGCTTAGCAGTAGAAAGCAGAGCTTTGCCTTCTTCGCTGTTTTCGTTAATTAAATTTAATGGAAGGTCTTCTTCAGGCTTCTTTATTGAAGCTGGGTCTTTTAAAATTGAAGAAATCCAATTTACACCTGCAATAATTTCAGGAATCTTAATGCGCTTGTCGCCATCAGTATCAAGATAAGTAAGTGTCTGCTGGTCGTAGTCAACATTACTTACCGGACAAGTCATTGCAGCCCAAAGTTTTGGGTCTAATTCATTAAGCTTAGTTAAGTCTTCTGCTGTGGCTAATTCAACCTGATCAATTCCACCATAGCGGTAAAAATTCCAAATGTGTTTCTTTTCTTCTGAAGCCATTATGTACTCCCTAGAATAAACTTATATATACGGCGTTAAAATATCACAAATAAGGCATTTTTGCAATTAACTGTTAATAATCCGAGTACATTCTATGAAAAATAAAAATATATAGTTTTTCGTTGAGTATATTGCGTTAATCATTGTAAAATAATTATAATAATTAAGACAAATTTTCATCCTGGAGTCTGACATGGGTTTTAATCCATTTAACAATAATATAGCATTCAGTTCCACAACAACGATTGTCCTTATCCTAATTTTAACTATGATGGGTTTTAAACAAGCTTCTATCATAGCTTTTGCTATCGGTATTTTATGGACTGCAGCTTTAATAGTAATAAATGCTATGAGAAGAAAAAGCAGAATAAGCCGAGAAAAAGAATTTATGAAATACATCAAAAGAACCGGTGATGAATACTTAAATAATTTTGATAATCCTTTTAGAGATGGTTTGGCAATGTATTGCTTTTCTGCAATGGAAAATCCATATTATTTCAATGTTATAGAAAAAAAATACGACGACGATCATACCAAACTCTACATAGGCGAAAT
This sequence comes from Candidatus Rifleibacteriota bacterium, assembly GCA_017526725.1. The sequence continues at coordinate 678 of JAFXRA010000330.1, read as the reverse complement.
TGAGTGGACAGGAATGATGGAACTGCCAATTAATAGACAAGTAGATAGCACTTTTGCTACAAGAACAGTTACGGAAGACGATTCTAAGCGCAAAGGTTTTAGAAACTATGCAACTATGTGCGTTGTTTATAATGATAGTTTTAGACTTCCAAATTTTGATTTAACCAATGAAACTCTAGCTAAAAAAACGGCTGAGGTTTTAAAACTTAATAAAACCTTAGATATAGATTTTGATGAAGACAAAAGATTTTCTGATGCATGGTGGTTATGTACCAATGAAACAATAGTTGTTAAAGACCTATTTGACAGAAATGTAAGAAATGGTTTTATGAGGTTTTTAAACAGAAATTATAGAATAACCGGTCAGGGCAACATGATTATTATCATTACAGAAAAACCTATGCTTGCTACTGAATACCCAAGATTAATCAACGATATGCGACAAATACAAAATATACTTAAGAGTAATAAGAAATTCTATACAGAACCCAAACCAAGATATTAAGTCTAAAATAAAGAAATGTGATACTAAAGCCGATATAAAGATAAATTTTATTTATATCAAGGAAAAGTATGGGTTTTAATATTACAGAAAAACTTGTTGTAGCAGTTGCTTCAAGTGCCCTTTTCGACTTAACAGAATCAGATAAGGTTTTCCGAGAAAAGGGGCCATCTTAT
>JAFXRA010000329.1 GCA_017526725.1 Candidatus Rifleibacteriota bacterium | reverse complement strand
TGGGTTGGGATAATCTCTGAAATATATGGTGTGAGTGTATTGGTCACCGGCTCCGCCGCCGTCTTGGGAAACATTCTGGTTGGCGAAGGATGTTGAATTGCCAACTACTCTTAAGTTTTCTATTGTAGTGCTGTTTGGAGTCAGGAATGTGATGATTGTTTGAACTGTTGCGTCAGAGAAAAGCGAGCCTAATCTTTCTGCCTCAATACAGCTATTTATTACCAAATCAGTGTTATATACAAGTTTGTCATCAGAATCATATTTTAAATCAAGATATGGAAGGTCTGTTGTGAACTCCATTCTGCTGACAGAGTTAATCGGTGTAACAGTTGAACTTGCAGGGTTTTCACCAAAAACAGCTATTTCATCACCAAAGGTTGTTGTGTTGATGGTGAAAGTATAGCTGACAGTTGCTACAGAAACAGCTCTATAAGAAGCATTGAAGTCGTATAGACTGTTAGTATTACTGTAAGAAGCATAGCCGTCTCGATGCAGCTTTGAATATTGCCAGTCTGCTTCGCTTGAACTCCTTGTTCCCATGAAAAAATTAACTATGTTGTCTGGAAACTTTTGAACAAATTCAAGCCTGATAGGCTTTTTAGCTTTTTCAATGTTTACTTTGTTTAGTTTTGACGAAAATATGTTGCCCCCTTTTTGAGTAACTGCTTCAAGCTTATAAACGTTAGAACATAAGCTACCGAATTCTTTACTTTCGTTAGGGTGGGGGGCTCTTTGAGAAAGTGTTATATTGGCATCATTAGAGATAGTATCATTTTCAGCGGAAATGTTTATTGTGGAATTATCTGAAAAATAAATTCTTTGCGAAATACCGCCGTTTCCTTCTACATTAACGTCTTTACGTTCTTCTTTCGGAGCAGATTGTCTAACAGCTTCAAAACTGTTTGAACCGCCGCCTCCGCAGCCAACAAAACTTGTTTCTAAGAACGCTATAAATATAAGTATTAGTATGATTATACGGCGTGATTTTTTCATTATGCCCCCGCGTTATTAACTGTACATTAACATCCTATTCTAATTGTAGCTTTTTTAGGCTTTTCTGTAAAGAATTTTGGCTAAAGTCTGTGTTTTTATTGTGGTTGGTTTTTGTTGTTATCCTTTTTCTTGGCGGACAGTTGCTTGCTCGACCTTATTCTCCTCCGCGGTCTCTTTATTAAAAGAGATAAGAGAGCAGGGCTTAGAGATAAGGGGAATGTTTTAGCAAACGAGAGTTACTTATATAACCGTCTATTACGAGCAATCGAAGTTTGAGAAGTTATTTATTAAAGATCCCCTTTTTTAAAGGGGAAAGATTGCGTAGGCAATCTAGGGGATTTTCGAAATGTTTATTAAGCAGTAGAAAGTTAAGTCCGAAGACTTGTAATGTGACCTAAAACAAATCCCTAATCTCTCTTCTCTTATCTCTAATCGCTAAAAAAATAGTCTTTCACCGCAAAGAGTGATATATTACAGACTATCTTTAAATAATATCTGGTGGAAAAGGTGTCTAGACGCAAAAAACTATTGATTGCCGCGATTGTAATACTTGGTATTGCGGTTTTTGCCTGGTTTTTACGCGGCTTTTATCTGCCTTATATATGCGAAGACCCGATACCTTTGTTAGATAAGCATTTTGCTACTGGCGGAGCTTTTACTGATAGAGACGGCAGATTTTTAAGAATCATTCCTGACGAAAGAGAAGCTATTTCTATTTACATACCACTGGCAAGCCATACGCAGGAACTTATTGACGCAGTATTGTTGGCTGAAGACAGAGGCTTTTACGAACATCCCGGGGTTTCTCCTATGGCTATTTTGCGTGCTGCCTGGCAGAATCTTACAAATAATAGAATTGTTTCCGGAGCTTCTACCATTTCTCAGCAATTAATCAGAGTTGTCAAACCCCGTCCTCGAATTCTTTCTACAAAAATATCTGAAGCACTGATGGCTCTGAGACTTGAATTAAAGCTTTCTAAAAAAGAAATACTTGAAAAGTATCTCAATTCTGTTTCTTTATTCAGTAATGTTTGCGGAATGCAGGCCGCTTCTCTTCTGCTTTTTAATAAAAATCCATATATGCTTAATCTGGCGGAAAGTGCAACTCTTGCGGCTGCTATTCAAGCACCTGGGCGTTTCGACCCATTTACTAAAAAGGGTAATTTGGCTTTAACCAAAAGACGCAACTGGGTTTTGGATGAAATGCTCAAAAACGGCAAATGCACCAAGGAACAATATGAGGTTGCCATAAAACAGATTATTCCAAGTTATAGAAGAAAGCTTCCTTTTAATGCTCCGCATTTTTGCGATATGCTTTTAAATCAAAAGGGAAAGCCTGTTGGGATTGTTACTACTTCAGTAAATCTAAACCTACAAAATAAGCTTCACGAAATATTGAAGGCACATAAGTCCAGATTGTTCAGAAGTGGTGCTACTCAGGCTTGCGGAATGATTGTTGATGTTAAAAACATGAATATTCTTGCTATGGATGGTTCTCTTGAATATGGACCTATAAGCAGTGGCTTCAACAACGGCTGTCTTGCCAAACGTTCCGGTGGTTCTATTCTGAAACCATTTTTATATGCTCTTTCTTTTGAAAAGGGTTATTATCCATCTTATATAATACCTGATACAATGCAGACTTTTAAAACTTTGCAAGGCGATTATCACCCAGATAATGCCAGCAGAAAGTCTTATGGCCCTGTTTCCATTAGGTTGGCTCTGGGAAACAGTTTAAATATTTCCGCAGTAAAAATGCTGAATATGCTTGGAATCAAGACTTTTTATGATTTTATAGTGGACCTTGGAATTTTGAATTATGAAGAAAAGGCTGCTGACCATTTCGGGCTTGGTTTGGCTATAGGAAACCCAGAAATAAGAATGTATGATCTGATTCCTGCTTTTGCAATGCTGGTTAATAACGGTGATTTGAGGCCTTTAACCGCTGACCCGTCAGAAAAAGTGACTTCAAGAAATATTCTTTCTCCCGAAATAGCCTGGCTTGTCTTTGATATACTTGCTGACCCTTCAGCAAGGCTTTTTACTTTTGGTAACCCGGCTTGTTTCAAAAGTGAATCAAGATTTATGATTAAGACTGGAACAAGCACAGACTATCGTGATGGCTGGCTTGTGGCAGGTGATTCTCGTTTTATAATTGCTTTGTGGGTTGGTAATTTCAACGGGTCTTCTACAAGAGGACTGAGTGGAGCTGTAGCATGCGGCCCGATTTACAAAGATATTGTTGATTATCTTGAAAAACTTTATGATTGTAGAGAGCCTGTAAAACCTAAGAAAGTGCTGAAACAAAAAATATGTTCTTTTTCAGGAAAGCTTCCAAATGGCATTAACTGCCCGCTTACTGGTATGGATTATTTTGTGGAAGGAAATACCAATCCCGGTGTCTGCACTTTTCATAAAGGAGAAGGGGATTATCACTCATTGTCAACCGACTATGCAAGCTGGCTGCAACATCGCAAAATGCTTACTGATGTTGATCCTTACCAACTTGAAAAAGTTGAGAAGAAGACTGTAATCAATGCAGATAATAAGAAAGAAACGATTGCTGACGTTGCGTCAATTAAAATTCTGTCTCCTTACGAAGGCGATAGATACGTGATTATGCCGAGTCACGAAAACCTGTGCCATTTGAGAGCCTTGCCGTCTCAGGCGGTTGATGAGGTTATCTGGATAGTAGACGGTTATGAGTTTGAACGTTCAAAGACACCTTATGAGGCTTATTGGCCTCTAGTGAAGGGCAAGCACACGATATGCGCCATGACTGACGGGGATATAGCTTCCGAAGTCACCATTTTTGTAGAATAGCCAAGCTTTGCTTGGCTATCCAATAATCTTGTCAGCTATTTCAGAGAAAATCTTGCCTGTTTCGCTCTTGGCATTAGTAAATGCAAAAACTTCGCCTTTATCGCAAGACTGGCCTATTTCAGGTTCTATCGGTATTTTCCCTAAAAGCGGAACTTTAAATTCTTCCGCAAGTTTTTCCCCGCCGCCGGTGCTGAAAATTGGGGTTAGAGTTTTGCAGCATGGGCATACAAAACCGCTCATGTTTTCTATGATTCCTTCTACTTTTACTTTCATTACTTTGCAGAAGTTCAAAGATTTGCGAACATCAGCAGCAGAGACTTCCTGAGGTGTAGAAACAATTATAGCAGAAACTTTGCCGGTAATAGTCTGGAAAACACTCAAAGGTTCGTCGCCTGTGCCTGGAGGCGCATCAACAATAAGGTAATCTAGTTCGCCCCATTCAACATCATTGATAAACTGACCAATAGCGCCTATTTTCATCGGGCCGCGCCAAATTATAGCATCATCTGGGTTTTCAAGCAGTAAGCCGACAGAAATAACTTTTATTCCAGCTTTTTCTACTGGGAAAAGCTTTTCCCCATTAGACATCACATGTTCATTCTGCAGATGAAGCATGGTTGGAATGCTGGGCCCATGTATATCTACATCTAAAAGACCGACTTTTTTCCCTTTTAAAGCTAAAGAAACGGCTAAGTTTACTGAAACAGTGCTTTTGCCAACGCCGCCTTTCCCTGACATAACAACAATCGTATGTTTTAAATATTTGCTGTTATCCGGCTTTGGGGGCTGATTTTTGCTTTGACAACTTGAAGCACTTGAACAATTTGAACAGTTATGGGAACATTCTTCACTCATTGTTTTTCCCTTTCAAATATAAATAATAGAGTTATTTTACTATTATTCGACCTTGTGGTTTTTCATAGGCGGAAAAATCGCCGTTTAAATATCTGAAATAATCAATATAGGCCTGAGTGACATGAATTGAACAGTCTTCAAGCAGTTTATGATTACAGAATAAGTTAATACCGTCTCCGCTTTCTTTTATTAAATATTCGGTTGAAACTACGATATAACTTTTTTGAGGATCGATAGGAACATACTCGTCACCCTGTTTTACCATAACATCTTTAACACGGCGTGGTCCGTTAATCTTTTCATACATTCCGTTGTCATCTACGATGACATAAGAAGGTTGAGATGTATCTATAGTGCATTTTAAGCCTGAAACCTGAAGAAAACCACCGAATTCGCCAACAGACCATTTGCCGTCTACGGTGACAACATTCATTGTCTTTCTGTAGGCCATTTCAAGAACATCTAGTATTTCCTGGCCAGTTGCACTGATTTTACAAATCATGTTATTGAAGCCGTTTACATCTTTTAAATCACCCAATGTAACTGTGCCTTTCTTTATGTCGGATCTGATTGAACCACCGTTGAAAAGAGCTATATCACCTTTGCTTGCATGAAGAAGAGCATCTGTACACCAATCTCCAAGGTTTGTTTCACGGTTTCTGATAAGTCTTACGTATTTTTCATCATACATTGATAAGTGGGTTGTTGAGGTTCCTACAACTTTTTGCATTTCAGCTTTATAAGTAGATCTGATGCTGGCTATATATTCTCCTATGTTTGTTTCTTTATTCTTATAATTAGTAAGAAGTTCAGATGTAATACCTTTTGGAGAAATAGTCAGTTTACCAATATTTCTTAACCTGTCTCCGGTAGAAGTTAGAACAACATTATTCCCTATTTTGTTCTTAACAAGCATAAAAGGTATAACTGTGTGGGAATGACCGTCTAATACTGCGTCTATGCCCGTTGTGTTGGCTATAAGGTTAGTGGATGTATAAGGTTCATAGCCAGTGCCAACTCCAAGATGGGAAAGAAGAATAACGTAATTTGCTCCTTCTTTTATACAGTCGTCAACAGACCTTTGAACTGTTTCAAACAGGTCTTTGCCATTGTAGTGGCTTTTAAAATCATAAACAAAGATGTTATTTTCCTGAAAATAAATAGGAGTAGAAGTGTTTATGGAACCTGGTGTGGTAACACCAACAAAGCCTAGTTTTGTTTTCCCATAAGTTAAAACTGTATAAGAAGCCATTTGAGACAATGCATTACCATGACTGCCACTATAAGTAATGTTACAATTCAAATATTTGGCCTTAGAGCGTTTAATTACAGTCTGTAAAGAACCCATCCCGTAATCAAATTCATGATTGCCTAATATAGCCAGATCATAACCGACTTTATTCATCATATCAACGATGAATTCGCCTTGAGCTATTGTTCCTATATGTTCGCCCTGAATAGCATCGCCGCAGTCAACTAGTATAACATTGGGATTCTGCTTCTTTTCTTGTTCTTTATAAGCTGCTAAACCGGCGTAACCTATGTATTGGTCTACATAGCAGTGTACGTCATTTGTATAGAGTATAACGATTTTATCAGTGAGTCTTGATCGGTCACCGCTATTTATAGGATTACTAAATTGATTATAGATTACAACAATCAGCAATAAAGCTATTATTGCAATTATACTATACTCTAAATAAGGCTTCTTTTTCATAGTGCCTATATTTTATAATCTTTTTGCTGTTTTGACAATTATTTTCATCAATATATGGGAAATTGGGTTAGTAGATTTTTAATATTCTAGCATTTGGAAAATAGTGTTCTAATATCTGCTTATAGCTTAAGCCTGCTCCTGCCATAGACTGTGCGCCAGTTTGACACATGCCTACGCCGTGTCCGAAGCCGGCTCCTTTTAGTTCGGCAGAAATGATAAAGCCTTTTTTATCATTTTTATATTCAGCGATAAAGCAGGAACTTCTTAGACCGCCAAACAACTGACGTATTTCTAATTCGTTTATAATTACTTTTGTGCCAGATGCACCTGTTAGTTTCATTTCAAAAATACGTCCGGAAACGTCTCGCTTTATTATATCAACAGATTTAATTTTGCCTATGTTTGCGTTTGTTTCAACTTTTTCCCAGGCATCTTTAGAGATAGATTTGGTCCAGCGGTATTTGTCGGCTCCTTCGTAACCCTTTTTACCGCACCATGAAGTAGGTGGATTTGTTATGTATTTTTTTACTTCGGCTTCATTTGTTAGGTCTCTGTTGCTTTCGGGTCTTTCATCAGAAATTCCCTGAAGGTGAGGATTTGGAAATCCTATCCAGATGTTTTGATTGGCAGAGGTATGACCTCCGCAATTAGCACTATAAACTGCATCTAGAATCTTATTATAGTCTTTCATCATCATTATGACGCCAACAGTATCTTTTATGTTCTCAGCTATGCTTTGAGAAACCTTCTGTAGACCTTTATAAACTTGACAATGCTGTTCAGAACAATAGTCATAACCTGAATTTACATGTCTCAAGCCTTTCTTTGAAAGAATTTCTCCCCGTGCTGCAACTGCCTGGGCTTCCATAGCTGCCTGAGGTGCTTTTGAAGATATTTCTGATGGAACAACCCCTACCAATACCGATTCTAAGTTGGTTATTTCTACACAATCCAGACAATCATCAAATCCGAAATTAATGTTTAATGTTCCTAAATAGGTTCTATTCTCGAAACCATGCCAGGAATAACCTTTAGAGTGTTCAACATTTTTTAGGACAGTTCCTTTTTTGCTTTTTAGAGTATAGCCTTCTGTTCCTCCGATAGCTCCGGTAATGCTTTGTTTGCCACCGCTCATCTGAAGAATACCGGAAGAATTTATGATGTTTTCAACATATATCCATGTTTTAATTTGCTTAGCGGCTAATTCGGCCTTTTTTTCTTCTGCTTTTTCTTTGTCGCGGAAGGCGTCAATCCCAATATGTATTACGCGGTTATCCGGCATGCCGGCAACTCTTGGAGCTTCACCAACACTTATATTATGGGTTTTGAATCCCATTTTCTGGTATTTTTCGGTGACATCTATATAACTTTGTTCATCCATCAAATCAACGGTTGCAACCATTAGATGATATTTTTTTTGAGCTTCTGTAAGCAGTTTGCCTTCTATTTTATAAGTAACACCAGGTTCTAATTCACCACTGGCAGCGTTGCCTAATTTCCAGGTTCCGCCTTCAGGCATAACAAATTCAAGACTGTTGTTTGTATATTGAGCTACTAATATTTTTATTTCAGGAATTCTGGTCGGATATTTTGCTGCAAATAAGCTTTGAGAAGCTATTATTATGAAAAGGGAAAGAATCACAGCGATTCTTTTATAACCTGAATTAATCAATTGCTGTCTCCTTATTATTTTCTTATTTAGAAAAATTATAACAAACCAAGACTCAAGCTTCAATAGTTAACAATAAAACAAAATATGGTATAATACATTAAAATAACGAGGAATACTATGAGAGTATCAACAAAAACCATAATCATCGCAGCAGCACTAACAATGCTGTCATCTTTCCCTTTATATTCTGCCAGCATAGAAGAATTTCAGACTGAAGAATACTACGGCAGTGGCGGATTAGATTTAATTAATGCTGCAGAAGCCTATGCTAAAGGCTATACAGGAAAAGGCATAACAATAGGAATAAACGATCAACCTGTAAATCTTGAGCACGAGTCTTTTTCTAGTAAAACAGGCTCAAAATACATTGGTTCTTTTGAGTTAAATGGAATAGATTGGAAAACAAATAGTCATGGCTCACATGTCGGTGGTATTGCTGCAGGTTCAAAGAATGCCAAATATATGCATGGAGTTGCTTTTGATGCAGATATTATAAGCACTTGTTTTATGACAGATGATTATGATTTCTCTAAATACAATTCTTATTCTGAGATAAAGTGTATAAATAATTCATGGGGAGCAGTTATTTCGGTTGATGATTACTACCCTTCAGAAGATATTGAGGATGGAATTATCTCTGAAAAAGGAATAGATAAGTTTGTTACGCAGTTAAAAAATAATGGTGAATATGGATTATGTCCTCCTATTTTTGAGGCAGTTTCTAAAGATAAATTATTGATTTTTGCAAATGCAAATCAAGGTCAGCATGAAACAGATTTACTAGAATTTATGAATTGGTTAAATGGTAAATCTGTTAATAATTTAATATCTGTTACTGCTACTTTAAATTCTTATGGTGATAAAAAACATCTTGAAAGAAATTCTGATGGAAGTATAACTGGTGATTTTATAGATGCACCTTTTTCGAACCTTGCCAAATATTATGAAGACTCTATAATTTCTGCTCCTGGCTGGAACATTTATTCCTCTGATGCAGAATATAAGAACAATTATTTGTTTCTATCTGGTACCTCACAATCTACACCATTTGTTACTGGAGGAGCTGCACTTGTACAGCAGGCTTTTCCATATTTAAATTCGAAACAAATTGGTGATGTTCTTCTTTCAACAGCAAACTCAAATATTAATATAGATCATCCTTTTTGTGTGACGGATTCATATGAAGAAAGACAGGATGACGAAGGAAATACGTTATACGATGATGGTTATCCAGTTTATGATTTTTATGCAAAAATCTTTTATATAGATGGAAGAAGCAAAAGTAGCGAAGAACAGGTAAAGAATGATTTACTTACTTTTGTTAGAAGAATTAAAGATGATGGTGATAATGGAGATTCAGATGCATATATAATAGAAGGAGCGATAAACCAAGGTAATATTAGTGTTTATTACCAGACTCCGATACAGAAATTTGTTGGTCAGGGAATTCTTGACGTAGGTAAAGCAGTAAGCGGTCCTGGTGCATTAAATGCTAGAAGATTAGAAAAAGATAATATTTCTGATAAATATCTGACAGATGGTCAAAAAACTGTGATGTATGAAATAGATACAAAAGGCTATGATTCTGTCTGGAGCAACGATATAAAAGAAATATTGGTTGGTAAACTTGCTGATAATAATACTGAAGAAGATTTAAAGGAACGTTATAATTATTATAACTTGAACTGGATTTCTAACAATAAAGCTGATAAATGGGCAAAAATGTTGACCAAAGCTTATTTGGATGAGTTTAATAATAGAGTAGATAAAAGTGGCCTTGAAGGGCTTCATGTTGGTTTATTAAAGTCTGGAAAAGGCGTTCTGAAACTTGAAGGCAATAATACTTACCAAGGTGCTACCGTAGTTACTGATGGTGCTATTGCTGTCAATGGTTCTGTTGCTGGTGATGCCTACAGCGAAAATGAAGGCATTATAACGGGCAAGGGAAAAATCAACGGAACTTTGTACAACAATAATATTGCTATTGCTGGTGATAATGGGGAAGGCAACCTTAGTATGGGGGCTTTGGAAAGCAAAGGAACGCTTATTTCTGCGTTAAATAACGGTGAAAATTCTAAATTTATTGTTGATGGTAAAGCTAATATAGACGGTTCAACTGTGGTTGTTGCTGGGCTTCTGCCAGGTGAAAGCTGCACTGTTTTAAAAGCTGATTCAATAACTGGCGAACTTGCTAATAGTAAAGAAAATACAGAGGGAATATCAGGTTTTCTCAAGGAATACGCAAAGATTGAAAACAACGAAATAAAATATGTCTATGATTTCAGGCCTAATTTTGAGGGTGTAAGCCCTAGACAGGCAAAAGCTTTTGATGCAATGAAGAGAATGTATTTCAAACTTTTGTCAGAATACGAAGGAGAGCCTGAATCTGCCTCTAGTAGAGGTTCGTATAGAGCTGTGACGACCCAACAGCAGATGGCACAGATTCTGACATTTATAAATTTACCAGCACCACAGGCGGGGCCTGCTCTTTCGGCTGTTGTAAATAATGCTGCTGCTCAGAGCATGACTCTTATTCAGCGTAATTCAATGACTGGCGATATTCTTTCGTCGCACTTTGCGGATAGGTTCTCTAATAAGATGCTCCCCCAAGTAGTTGGGGCTGGCGATGAAGCGACACCACCCTAAGATGCGCCCCCACGAATGGTAGGGGAGCTGGCGAGCAAAGCGAGACTGAAGGGGTCTTTAATGAAAATACCAAGACCCCTTTCGGCACTACGTGCCACTTCCCCCACCTTCGTGGGGGCAGTTCTTTAGAATGCGCCCCCAGTTTAGCTGGAGCTGCCGACGAAGCGACTATCACCCCAAGATGCTCCCCCAGTTTAGCTGGGGGAGCTGCTGAACGAAGTGAAGCTGAGGGGGCTGCTCACGAAGTGAACGGTGCTTGGTTCAAATTCGTATACAACAAAGGCGAAATGCGTGACGGCGCTAAATACCGTGGCAGAAGCGGAATCATTGGTTATGATTTAAAACTTACTGACACTAAGTCATTCGGTTTATTCTTTGGTCATGGCAATAATACAATAGATGGTTTCGATGACGCTTGGGCTAAGAACAAAGTCGAAGAAAACAAATTTGGTATTTACGCATCTAGAAAGAACGATAAAGCCTCTGGTTTCTTATATTTCGACTACGGGAAAGTAGATAACGAACTTAATCGCAATTTAACCAATCTAGATCTTTCTACAAACGTTAAATACAAGGGTGATTTGTTCGAATTTGGCGGTGAATACAAGCTTACACCAAAGAATCAGAAGAACAAATCCTGGAAAGTCTACCCATACGTAAATCTTCAATTCTCAAGATACAAACAGGATGGCTACCACGAAAACGGCGGCGGAATCTATAATCAGGTAGTTCAAAGCGAAACCAATAACTATGCCGCTGGTCAGCTTGGTTTGGAATTCAATTTCAGCAACGAAAAAGAAAACTATGTTCTAAGACTTGCCGGTAAGCGAGCTTTCTCAGGAGAAGATCCAAAGCCTACTTTCAGCTTTGAAGGCGATATGGCGAACAAATACGAACTTGATAATGAACAAGATAAAAATCACCTCTTAGTCTCATTCAAAGGCGAAAGAAAGATATCTGCTAACACTCTGTTATCTGCAGACTTCTCTATGCAGCGTGGTTCTCACGACCGAGATATGAAAGCTTCTCTCTCCTTCTGGAAGAAATTCTAAGACCCCTTTCGGTCAGCAGAAGCTGACCACTTCCCCCAGCAATGCTACAGCATTCTGGGGGCAGATCTTTAGAATGCTCCCCCAGTTTAGCTGGGGCTGCCGACGAAGCGACACCACCCTACGATGCTCCCCCACGAATGGTGGGGGAGCTGCTGAACGAAGTGAAGCTGAGGGGG
>JAFXRA010000328.1 GCA_017526725.1 Candidatus Rifleibacteriota bacterium | reverse complement strand
GCAACTTCTTTTATAAGTTTGCCAGCATGAACGCCCTTCTTAACCAGGTCAGCAGCAACCTTAAGCACGAAGTTTGCTTTTTCACCGCCAGCTGCCAACAATACAACTGCAGGAACCTTGGAATTAGCAACCAAATCGTCTGCCATTTCCTTCATGTCGTCAACAGACATACCGTCAGTCTGGCCTAAATACAGAGCAGAGCCATTGATTTCTTTAGCATTATTCTTAATGCTTTCGATTTTGCCCTTTGCTTCAGACTTGCGGAGTTTTTCTATTTCGTGACGAAGTTCTTTTGTATCCGCCATAAGCTTTTCTGCTTTAGTTAATGAAGAATTCAAATCACAATCAAGAGTTTTAGCAATATCTCTTTCGAAATGCTTTAGTTCATGAAGTTTTTCAAGAGCAACAGCACCTGTTACAGCTTCGATTCTTCTAACACCAGCGGCTGCCGAAGCTTCAGAAACGATAGTGAACAAACCGATTTCAGAAGAATTACCAATGTGAGTGCCACCGCAGAATTCTTTTGAATAATCGCCAACATTAACGATTCTTACCACATCGCCGTATTTTTCGCCAAACAGAGCCATAGCACCAGTCTTAATAGCTTCATCATAGCTCTTAACATCAGTGTGAACTTGAAGAGCTTCTAAAATTTCTTCGTTTACTCTGTTTTCGATTTTTTCCAAAACATCTGCTGGAATGCTTTCAAAATGAGTAAAGTCGAATCTTAATCTTTCGGGTGAAACGTAAGAACCAGCCTGTTTAACATGACTTCCAACTATTTCCTGCAAAGCTTTCTGCAAAAGGTGAGTTGCAGTGTGGTTGCGCATTGTTGCTTTTCTTGTCTTAACGTCAACAAGCATTTCAACTTGATCACCCTTAGCAAAACGTTTGTCGGTCTTGAAAGAACCAAAGTGCATAAATACCCCTTCGGTCTTTTCTGTATTATTGACTACAAATTCAGCTTCGCCACATTTGATAACGCCTTTATCGCCGACCTGACCACCTGATTCGCCATAGAATGGAGTTACATCAGTGATAACAAGAGTCTTACCTTCGTTTTCAACTATATCTAAAACCTTGGCCTTATCAGCCATGGTTTCGTAGCCTGTAAACTTGGTTTCTGGGTAATCAGCCGGGTTAATAGCTGCAAAATTTACGTAAGCAGAAACAACATTTGCCCTGCCGCGTTCTCTCTGTTTTTCGAGTTCAACGTTGAAAGCCTTTTCATCAACAGTCATGCTGTTTTCCATACAGATTTCTTTAGTTAAATCTAATGGGAAACCGTATGTATCATGAAGCAGAAAAGCTTTTTCGCCAGAAAGCACAGTCTTCTTGTCGTGTTTCAAGCTTTCGATGTATTCGCTAAGCATATCGCTACCAGTCTTTAGAGTCTGCAAGAAGCGTTCTTCTTCACTGGAAATAATGCGAATGATGTGTTCTTGATTTTCTTTTACTTCTGGATAGTGATCCATTATTTTAGCTACTGTTGGAACAATCTTATTAAGGAAAGGTTTATCCTGACCCAAGTAGCTATATCCAAATCTTGAAGCTCTGCGTAAAATTTTTCTTAAAACATAGCCTCTGCCTTCATTGCCTGGCAAAGCACCGTCAGCAATAGCAAATGATAAAGCTCTGATATGGTCTGAAACAACTTTTAATGCTGTTCTAGTTTTTGTATCATCGTTGAAATGATGACCAGTCAAGTCTTCGACTTCTTTAACTATGCCCTGGAACAAGTCGTTTTCGTAGTTATCGAGCTTGCCCTGCATAATAGCAGCAAGTCTTTCTAAGCCCATACCAGTGTCGATGTTCTTTCTTTCGAGAGGAGTCAAAGAACCGTCTTCGTGTCGGTCATACTGAGTGAAAACAAGATTCCAGAATTCAAGGAATCTGGCACAGTCACAACCAGGAGCACAGTCAGGTTTACCACAGCCAACGCTGGGACCTTGGTCAATATATATTTCAGAACATGGGCCTGAAGGACCAATTCCTATTGTCCAGAAATTATCTTTATCGCCTAGCATTTTAAGATGGTCTAATGGAACACCCATTTCATTGTGCCAAATATCACGGGTTTCTAAATCACTGTTGTGATAGGTAATATAAATTCTATCTTTGGGCATATTCAGTTCTTTGGTGATAAATTCCCAAGCCATGGCTATAGCTTCTTTTTTGAAATAATCGCCAAAACTGAAGTTGCCAAGCATTTCAAAGAAAGTGTGGTGGCGAGCAGTATAACCGACATTTTCTATATCAGTGGTTCTAAAACACTTCTGACAAGTGGAAGCACGCTTGATATCTTTCTTTAAACCTAAAAAATAGGGTTTAAAAGGTGCCATACCAGCACTTGTAAAAAGCAGAGTCGGGTCATCTTGAGGAATAAGAGAAAAGGATTTTTTTACAACATGGTCATGTCGTCCGAAGAAATCCAAAAACTTTGAACGAATTTCTGAAGTTTTCACGCAAAGTCTCCTTAAGAAACTATATATTTTTTTCGTTAACTTGAAGCTTCGTTGAAGCTTTAGTAGTTTATTATATTTAGAGATAAGAGTAAAGAGAATAGAGAGAAGAGGATTGTTTTAGCTTATGATAGTTTTTATTAATAGCCAACTTTATTCTGCTAAATAAAATCTATACGACTAACTTTTGGGATTGCTTCGTATCTTTGCTCCTAGCAACTGCAATGAGAATACAAACTTAGTCTGTAGAAATCTAAAACAATTCTCTTTTTCTCTTACCTCTTTATCTCTAAGCTTTACGCATTGGCGTAAAGCTTATTCATATTTAGAATTAAGAACTCTCGAATAGATGCGTGTTACAAATACACGATCCTTAACCGGCTTCTTTTCCGCATCAAGCAGTTCATGCATACATAACTGCACTTCTACGCCCTTTATCTTTTCTAAGCTCCTTAAACCACCATCAAATGGATTCGAAGGATGATAGTAATGAGGACCTAAGTATTTCTGATAATGGTCTAAAGATTCATCAGCTTCTCTATTTCTGAAAATAGTTCCGTCTGTTCCCCAAACCTTCAGGTAATTTACCTGCTTTGTGATCAAAGCTTTTTTAATCCCGCCATCAACCTGTCTATAAATAACCTTTGTAGTATTAGGTAATTCAACATGAAGTTCAGGTCCTTCATAAGTATAAGTAACTTTTTGTGTTGTTTTTCCATCTCTAGATGGAACAACAATAGCTAGTTTATACATTAAAGCATTTTGCTCATTAAACAAATCACCCTTAAATACGGTATCTAATTCTTCGACCGCAATCATTTCGCGCAAATCACGTTCTATAATCATTAGAAAATCTCTTGCTTCATGTAAAGTGTCAAGAGACTGTCTCTGACGGTCCAGACTAACAAATGTTCTATTTAGCATTGCATAGCCTATTGCCAGAACAATTGCAAAAAGAAGCATTGCAATCATTACTTCTACGAGAGTTACAGCTTTTCTATTTGTATTTCTTTTCATATTTTCTCCCTTTCTCATCTTATTCCGGCTGAGAAGGAAGCGTTCAAACCACTTCCAAGAGTTTCATCAGAAATAATAGTAGAAAGTTCAAAATTTTTATGGGTATCTTTCATTCCTGAAACTCTTTCAATAAATTTAACGATTACTCTGATTCTTATTCTTCTTTTTTGAAGTTCAAAATCCGGTTTCGTCGGGTCTGGATCAACATAAGGATAAAAGGATAATCGAGGCTCTCTTGCATACTCAACGCCAGGAGTATTCCAAACGCCGTTAAGTTCTAAGGGAAGAACAACTTCTTTAAAAGGCCCTTCTTCCGGATCATCTGAAGCCTGTTCAATAATCTGCTTTAAGTCTTCAAATGGTCGGCTTTTTAATTCTTCAACCTTTTGTAAAGCCAAATTACAGGCTACTACTTCGTTTATGCTTTTATAAGTCACTTTCTCTGTAACACTGAAAATCAGAATCATCGGCAACATTACAAGAGAAGCAAGACAAATAGCAATCAAAATTTCAATTAAAGTTGCACCACTAGGCCTTTTATTAAGTTTTCTCATCTTTTTATTCAAAATTATAAACTCCTTTGCTTAAACTGCCGATACTTCTGTAAAAGAAGATTACGACGAGGTCAAACAATGAAAGTAAACAAAAAACATTTCGGTCTTATGTTAGCATCGCTGATGGCACTGTCCTTCAACAGCCATTTCGCTCAAGCAGCGAAAAAAACCACTGAAGTATTTGCTCCATCCAAAGCCTACGCTTTCAAAAGGGTTGGCGACAACCAGTATGCTCCACTTAGAGAAGTAACTGCTGAAAATGTTGTGGTTAAGAAAACCGGCGTTAAAATTGACCGAACCAATGTTTATATTGGCGGTTACATCGTTAACACCACAGACAAAACCATCCCTCATGTCAGAATCTTCCCAAGCTTCGCTGACAGTAGATTTTCAACAACAAAATATGTTGATAATCTGACTCACGATGAATTAGACCTTGCTCCGAAAGAAATCAGACGTTTCGTCATAATGAGACCAGCTTCTGAACTGGCTCCATTACTTTCTACCAGTGTTCCCTTTAACGACAACTGCATTCTTTACTGCAGAGAAATTAACGGGTAGGTCTGGCATTTATCTGTTCAACATTACCAATCGCGCTATCCCAATCAGGCCCTTGAGATTCAGGGGCCTGAACTTTCATTAGTTTAAAAGCACTCAGATAAGCTTCCTTAGCTTTTTCTTCCATATTCTTTTTTTCGTAAGCCTTAGCCAATCGTTCATAAGCAAAGATATAAACATCTAATTCTGCTCTATCACCGCCGCTAGTCAAGAGTTTTTCCTTTAGCAGACCTTCTAACTTCATTATTCCGAGAGTATTAGAATCCTCAGCAGCCATAACAGCATCTTTCAGCTGCAATGAAGTAGATGAATTGAGTTTCTGACGATGTTCTTCCTTTTCTTTCATTTTTCTTTCAGCAGTCTGTCTTGAAGCTTCATATTTTCTCATAGCTAGAATTTTACGTTCTTCTCTGAGATTTTTAGCTTCAACTTTAATTTCCATAGATTCAACATGGTCATCTATGCCCATCTGTTTTAGCTGTTCCTTTTGAGCTGCACCAATATCTTTAGTCTTGGAACTGCTGAAATATTTTGAAGGCTTAAGAAAAGAAAAAGAGCTGTCACCTTGATTAGATAGATTTGCGGAAGTATCTAATCTGTTGCTTGCTTTTGAAGTATGAATAACAACTACTATGATGAGAACCAAAACAATAGAAACCACAGAAATTATATAAGGATTCTTGCAAAGCGAAAGAATATATTCTTTTCGCGCCTTCTGGGCATCCTTCATTCTTTTTCTTTGATCTGGCGATATATCGCTTAATGGATAAAGGGGTTTAACCATTTTGATTTCCTTTTTATAGCGTTAAACATGTTTATATAGTATACCAAACATAGGCCTAATATTCAACTAGCTTTGTTTCTCCCTACAGTCAAATAAAGTTGAGAAAAAG
>JAFXRA010000327.1 GCA_017526725.1 Candidatus Rifleibacteriota bacterium | reverse complement strand
CTGGAGCAACAGTAGCTGTTTCGCTGACATAAGCCGTAGGATGAATATGGTAAGATATTTTTGTTTCTTTACGGAAAAAGTTTAAAGCTGCTATTAGCCCTAAATGCGGATTTTTCAATCTTATAGATGGTATTGGCAGTTCCGGCAAATCTTCTGAAGTAATAACTGCAGCTATCTTAGTGTCTTTAAGATGCTTAGCATGATCTTCAAAATTTTTGTGACCAGTTAAGAAAGTTAATTCCCCTTCTTTAGCTACATCAAGAGAAGCAATCGAAGAAACAATTATACTTTCATCTCCAACAACGCGACCGCCGCATAAAGCAGCCAATTCTTTCAAGCTGATACTTTTTCCGTTTTTTATGCTCATTTTTGTTTATGATACTTGCTTAAAAAATATTATTTTCCGCTGTTCAAAGCTTTAATAACTTCATCAGTTATATCTTTGCAAGCTGTTTTATCCTGCCAGTAAACGCCTCTTCTTTCAAAAACAGCTTTTAGTTTATAGTTCTTAGCTATTTTTTCAATAACAACATCTACTTTTGCGTCTAAATTCTTTGATAGAGCACCCATTTCTTTTTCTTCTAATGCATAAAGACTCTTCTGTGATTCTTCAAAAAACTTCTGTAATTCGCCTTCTTTAGTAGCAAGCTTACCGCGAAGTTCTGTCATCTGCTTTTCGTTAGCAGTAACGTCTTTTTTAGCATCTCTTTTTTTCTGGGTATCTTTTGCTAATTCTATATATTTATCATTAAGTTCTTTAACTTCTGATTTGCGTTTTTCTAATTCTTTCTGAAGAGTAGCTTTTTTATTTTCAAGCATAGTCTTGGTTTTCTGAGTTTCATTATATTTATTAAAAATCTGACCAGCATCAATAATGCCAAATTCTGCTGCAGAAACCAATACTGGACAAGCAACCAGTCCAGCGATCAATAAAAATTTAACAATACTTTTTCTCATTTCTTGTCTCCTTATTAGAATGAAGAACCGAAGTTCACATATGTTTCACCATCATGGCGGTCTTCTGCTTTACCATAGTCAAGTGCGACCGGCCCCAATGGAGTTTGAAGTCTTATGCCCACACCATAACCTGATTTTCTGTCACGTGGAAGTGATCTGCGTTCATAGTCAGTTCCCCATGCACTACCTGTATCATAGAAACCAACTATATCGAAGTTCTTCGCTAAATTATGACGTATTTCGAAGTTAGCATAAGCAATTCTGGTTCCTAAGAATTCTCTTTCTTCATAACCGCGGATAGAGCTGCTGCCGCCGACTGAGAACATATCATAGATAGGCATAAATCCTTCACCTATAGATGTATCGGCATATACACCCTGAATAGCGAAGACTGTTTTTTTGCTTGAAGTAAGAGGAATATATCTGCGCAAAGAAAGCATATACTTAGTATATTGGTTAGCGCCCTTCAAGAAACCACCTGTAGTTTCAACCCAGAAAGTATCATGAACACCACCTGTTGGTCTGAATCTATTGTCTCTTGTATCTTTATCCAATATCATAGCTAAAGTCTGAAGTCTTCCATTTACAGCACCGGCTGGCAATGCAACACCTGCTGTTGTAGGAGTCAATCTGACTTTTTCATCTCTGAATCTGAAAGACAAATCAACATCTCTGCTTAAACGCTTACCAAGAGTGATAGCTCCGCCCTTTCTTCTTTCGTCGTATTCATTTACTTCACGACCTCTAGCATAAAGATTGCGTGTATATTCTGTATTATAACCATCAATACCGAAACTCTGAGGTCTATCTCTGAACCAGGGATCGAAATAACCAATTTCATAGCTTTCAACGCCACCGAATTCAGTCTTCAAATAAACGCGCTTGCCGCTTCCCTGGAAGTTATTTTGAGAAAGATTGACAAACCCAACAAGACCGTTAAGAGAAGAATAACCAGCACCAACACCAGCACGGCCTGTTTTCTGTTCTACAAGATGTATTACAAGAACGATTTCATCTGGAGTCTTACCAGGCAGATGGTCTCTGCGAACTTCTTCAAAGAAACCTAAATTATATAAACGCTGAAGGTCGCGAACAATCTTCTTATTATCGTATATTTCACCAGGTTTAACAGTCAATTCACGGCGAACTACTTTTTCTTTAGTCTTTTTAAGACCTTCAATCTTAACATCAGCCAGAATACCTTCTGTTATTTCTATATTGATTTTACTGCCCTGATCTTGAACATAAGCATCAGAAACTTTTGAAAACAAATAACCTTCTCGGCCAAGAGCATCATTAACGTGCTGAATATCTTGAGTTAGAAGTTTAGAGTTAAAAACAGTTCCTATTTTTGATTCCATAGCATCAAGAAGGATTTCGTTTTTAACCTTGGTACAGCCTTTAATGGAAATATCACCGACTATAGCGTTTTCTTCGACGTTAAAAACAACTTTTTTACCGGTGCCATCTGCTTTAACTTCAGCTCCAACATAAGAAAAATAGCCCATTTCACCTATTCGGGCTATATCGTCTTGAACTGCTTGCGCAGATAAAGTATCACCGATTTTTTCAGCTATATTAAGAAGAATAATCTTTTCATCAATCAGCTGATTTCCTTGAACTTCAAAACCAACTATTACATTGCTTTCATAAGCCAGCAAACAAGTACAGTTAAACAAAACGAAAACAACAGTCAAAAGACTAATAAGGGCGAATTTGTTCATAAGCTCCTACTTCAATCCAATATCAATATAGATGGTAAGATGGTACATTGTTTTTTCTCTATTGTCAATAGAGTTAAGACTTAGAATAGAAACAAAGATTTTATTTTTACAAAGCTACTATATAAATAGTAAATAACTGATTTACTCTCAACCCTAAAACATAGTACAATATAAAAAAAAATAAATATAACCTGGAGAAACAAAAGAATTATGCCTAACTGTCAATACTGCAATAAACCAGTTATATCCGGAACAGTCTGCCAAGAATGCGCTCAAAAGATGCAAAATAATCAGCAGCGACCAGCTGGTGGTTTTTCTTTAAACAGTCTACTTAGAAATTCTTTTCCTACCCCAGCCTCTAGACAACCCCAGCCAGCTGCTCAGCCTATGCCGCAGCAAAATTTTCCAAATCAGCCAATCCAACCCCCTGTTTCTCCCATACCTGCTACTGCAATTCAGCCACCACTACAAAATTTTAATCCTAACCAGCCATTCAACGGGAATCAGCCAATGCAGCAGCAACAGCCAGCAGCAATGTTTTCTGCCGCACAGCAAACTCCGACCCATTATGTTCCTGATCCCACCGTCAGCGCAGCTGCCTTAGACCAAATGGTCGGTCCAAGCAACAGCAGCAAAATAAACAAAGAATCCGAAGAAGAACAAAAAGAACTTCAGGAAAGAGTATTTAATTCCCCTGCAACCGGGTTTGGCGACGAAGAATTAGAAGTAACTGTTCTTTCCGGTGTAATGAAAGATCAATATGTTTTAGAAACTCTTAAAGGAAAAGGCTTAATGGTTGGTCTATTTTCAAACCACCATACAAGAAGCATTTACCAAGCTATTCTAGCTTTGCGCGAAGAAAGCAGCACCTCCTCAAAAGTAGATAAAATCATTCTTAAAAACAAACTGCGCCAAATGAATATTTTTGACGACTTAGCCACAAGGCTGTTAGAAAAGATTTCTGAATGTGTTCCTCCTAGCGTTGAACAGGCCATAAATTATCTTGAACTTCTGAAAGAACAGGCTTTGAAAAGAAAACTGAAAGAAGTTGCACAGAATATAAGCGGATATATAGAAACTCCGCCTACCGATAACAGTGTTACAATCGAAACATTTACCAACAGAGTTATTCAAGACGTTAGAGACATACAAAAATCACGCACGACAAAACGTATTAATCTTGTTAAAGAAGAAATGCGCGATATTATCAACGACATCGACCAGCGTGAAATAAATGGGGAAATAGACATAATCGGTTATTCCTTTGAACCTATGCACTACTTATGTCAAGCAGTATCCGGTTTTAGAAAAGGCTTTATGTATGCTATTGCCGGGGCTCCAAGAAGAGGGAAAACCACTTTCACACTAGAATTAGCAACCAGAGTAGCTACCCTTAACAAAATACCTGTTCTATTCTTTACTTATGAACAAACCAAGAAGAATCTTACCTACCGTCTTTTGGCAAAAGACAGCCGATTAAACCCCGACATGCTTCAACGTAAAAAAATACGTTCAGACATGATAAATGACGCTAAGTTTTCCGGTGGATGGAAAAAGATGCAGGAATACATGAACTATTTTTATATCATTGAAGCCACCAAAGAAGACACAATAGACCGTATCCGTTCCTATGCATAT
>JAFXRA010000326.1 GCA_017526725.1 Candidatus Rifleibacteriota bacterium | reverse complement strand
TTTTCAACTTCTTCTTTATTGGTAGAAAGAGCAACAAAGTGGAACGCTACGGCTTTCTGATCGCCAAGCTTTTTTAACAGCCATTCTCTAGCAGTATGAGCATTGGTCATAGTTTCCTGAGTTGTGAAAGTCTTAGAAGCTACAATAAACAGAGTTTCTTCCGGGTCGAGATGCTTTGTGGTTTCTACAAAATCGGTTCCGTCAACATTGGAAACGAAATAAACTTCAGGACCGTCAGCATAATGCTTCAAAGCTTCTGTAATCATGACGGGACCCAAATCAGAACCGCCAATACCAATATTAACAACATTTTTAATCTTCTTGCCAGTAAAGCCCTTCCATTCGCCAGAACGAACTTTAGCACAAAAAGCTTTCATTTTAGCTAAAACTGCGTTTACATCTGGCATTACATCTTTGCCGTCAACCATAACAGGTTTATTGCTTCTGTTTCTTAAAGCAGTATGCAAAACAGCTCTGCCTTCAGTCCAGTTGATTTTTTCGCCAGTAAACATCTTTTCTCTGGCTTCTTCTATTCCTGAAGCCTTTGCTAAATCAACCAGAAGCTTCATTGTTTCTTCATTAATTCTATTCTTAGAATAATCTAAAAGCATATTTTCAAGCTTAAGACTGAATTTATTGAATCTTTCAGGGTCTTTAGCAAACATATCTCTCATCTGAGTATCTTTGATACTTTCATAATGCTTTTGCAGAGCCTGCCATTCAGCAGTCTGGGGAAGAGTCTTTCCAGTTTTCAACTGGTTGTCGATAGAACAATTCATCTTGATAGCCTCCAGGTTTTTAAAGGTTGATTTATTGTTTAGTGTATTTTGAGCAAATACGAGGGGATTATTAGACATTACAAAAAGCGAAAACAGAAGAGGTAAAAAAGTATATTTGTTGTTTCTAATCATCGTTTCCTTCTATAAGCTAATCTTTATTAAAATACATTATATCATAATTACTATAATAATAACTACAATAATTACCTCGATAAAGCTTAAAGCTTTAAGATTTTAACCTGATAATATTCAGATAAAAGACGTAAGAGATTTTCCGAAAACTAGAAATTTAATGGAAATAATTCTTTATTTGTTAGTAGCCTACCCATTGTCATAACCGTATAGCTTTCAGGGCTAAAGCCCATACGCTATACGTTTTATGACAAATGTGTATGCTATTAGCACAATCTAATTTGGGCTTAAAAATTAGTTTTCGAACAGCCTCGTAAGACTCTTTAAAATAAAACTTGATTAATTGTTATATAGGTGCTAGTATATTTAACACAAAAGCAACGAATATAATTCTAGCTTACGGGGCGTAGCGCAGTTGGTAGCGTACTTGAATGGGGTTCAAGTGGTCGCTGGTTCGAGTCCAGTCGCCCCGATACTAAAACAACAAAAACCGTTACATAATTAATGTAACGGTTTTTGTTATTTAAAATCCCCTTGGTTTTGCATTAAAAAGGGTGGGGAATATTTAATAAGTTAATTATCTTTATTTGAGGATTGTTCTCTTTTTTCTAATTCTTCAAGAACAAATTTTAAGGCTTCTTTTCTTTGTTCTTGGGGTGCCATAACATGACCACCAACAAATTCTATCCATTTACACGTCCAACCATGATTCTGCAGAAAGTTTAAATCTTCTTTCATAAGTTTATAATTATAGTCAGTTGTTCCAGCTAAAAATGCACATATTTTATTTTGAGGATAAATTTTAGATTGAGCTAGAGTTCCCTCATGTATATAACCAACATTACTAATTACAGCAGATACAGTGTCTGGATGCAGGAAACTAAACAGATGAGAAGCCATTCCTCCGCCAGAAGAACCTACTGCTATAACTTTTTTTAAGTCTATTGGATATTCTTTGCAGAAATATTCGTTTAAATCTTTTTTGATTACTAATAATTCTGCTTGTATATCCATACCATTTCTTACTTTATTAGAAGCTATAATAACAGAATTGTTTTCTTCTGCTGCTTCTTTCCAAATGTTTATTACGTCTTGCCCTCTTCCGCTAGGTGAAAACCCTATAATTACAGGTCTTGGGGCATAGGTTTTTGTTTCTGTCGGGAAAAAAACAACATAATTATCAGGATTGAATCCATCCGCTTCGACTTTAATATTTACTGAAGAAAAAGAAATAACGAAAAAGAGAATTAGTAAAATTCTAGATAGTTTCATTAAGTATTTCCTTAGAAAAATAGTATTAATTCAATTTTATTATAATTCTAAATTTTTAGAAATACTTTTCTGATAAAAACAAAAAACCTCGCATAAAGCGAGGTTTTTTGCTGCTTGTGTAACCTTTGTCTTAGTTGACGTTGACCAACTTGAGCATAGGCATGAAAACTGCCATAACGATACCGCCGATTACAATACCGAGAACAACGATAACCAACGGTTCGATTACTGATGTCAAGCCTTTAACAGCCGTGTCAACTTCGGTGTCATAGAAGTCTGCAATCTTAGTTAACATCTTATCGAGTTCACCTGTTTCTTCACCAACTGCAATCATTTGAACAACCATTGGCGGGAAAACGCCTG
>JAFXRA010000325.1 GCA_017526725.1 Candidatus Rifleibacteriota bacterium | reverse complement strand
TAGACCTCAAAGCTTGATGAACTTTTCCTTAAAATTTAATAAATTTCATTATCTGACACTATGTACTGCCATATCTTTGGCAACTCCTGTTTTTGCCAACAATACAGATGATGCTTGGATACTCAATAAACAAGGGCTATATAAAATTTCCCAAGGCAATACCAAAGGCGCTATTGCCGATTTTGAAAAAGCCTGTCAGCTAGACCCTTTTAATGACACAGCTCTGGCCAATCTAGCCTGTGCAAGAAATAACTTAGGTGTAAAATACGCAAAACAACAGAATTTTAAAGAAGCTGTAAGAGAGTTCAGAAACGCAAAAGACCAAAAACCTGAAGATATCTCAATAAGACTTAATCTGCTTTCAACGCTGGTAACAATAAAAAACAACAGCGAAGCAGACAAAGAAATCAAAGAACTTCTCAAACTTCGACCAAATGACAGCGATTTGGCTATTAAAGCAGCCACAGCGTATCAGAAAATAGAAAATTCAAATTCTGCTATAGCAACTCTACAAGAATTTACAGAACGTTTTCCCAATGATTACAAAGCAAATTATGCCCTTTCAAGACTTTTATATCTGAATGGCGATCTGACAGAATGTCGTTTTTATTTAAACCGCTGTCTGGAAATGAACCCGAATGACTCAAAATGTACAGAACTTTTAAACAAACTAGATAAAGAAGCTTCTGTAGAACAAAGCACAAATACTTTCTCAGGAAAGCATTTTGAATTGGCTTGTCCTGACTCATTCTCGGAAGAATGGGTTGAAGAACTGCTTGAACAGCTTGAAAATGCATACGAAGAAGTTGGCAACAAGCTGAATTATTATCCAGAACAGAAAGCCAAAGTATTTTTATTTCAAACCAATGATTTTAAAATGGTTCATGATTTACCTGACTGGGCTGGCGGAGTCTATGACGGCAAAATAAAACTTCCAGTTCCTGCGAATACTCTTCCGATTGCCTTAAAGGGTGCAATTTTACACGAATATACTCATCATGTGGTATTTCTTGCCTCTTCTGGAAACTGCCCAATCTGGCTGAATGAAGGATTAGCCCAGATTTTTGAAAAAAACAGTGAGGAATTACCAGAAATCAGTGAAGTTTTTTTTGAATACGATGATAAATTACAAAGTATTGATGATGGTTTTAAAAGCTCGCCCAACCGTATTACAGCAATAAAGCTTTATAAACTTTCTTTTAATACAACCTGCAAATTAATTAACGAATATGGCTGGAATTCTGTTGCAGACCTTTTAAGACTGCTTTCTATCGGTAAAAGTTTTGATGAAGCTGCCAGCGAAGTCTTAGGTGAATCTCAGGAAACAATCGAATCAAGAATCATCGCCTATAGATAATTTTATATTTTTACATTCGTGAAATTAAATATTGACATATTCGTGAAAAACAATTAATATTAAATTAAAGATTCACAATTGTGAAAAAAAGCTAAATCTGTTTTTCATGGTTGTATAAATTCGGAGTTAAAAATGTCTGAAAATAAAAATACAAAAGCTCCTTATCTAGAGTTCGGGCAGCGTCTGCAAGAACTTCGCAATAATCTTGGTTTAACAAGAGCCCAGCTTGGTGAAAAATGCGGTGTTGCCCAAAGTACGATTGTTAACTACGAAAAAGGTACACGAATTCCCTTTGCCGACACAGCAGCAAAAATGGCTGCTGTATTTGGTTTAACAGTTGAAGAGTTGCTAGGTATTAATAACAGCGACCTAGAAATGAAAAAAGCAGAGGCCTTGGATTCTTTGCGTAACTTCTATGGCAAAAGAGGCGAAGACCAGGCACGTGCATTAATAGAAGGCGCAGGCAGTCTGCTTGCCGGCGGCACTCTGACCCGTGAACAGCAGGAAGACTTTATCTTAGAAATGCAAAAGCTCTTTATTATTGCAACAGAAAAGAACAGAGCAAAACACACTTCTAAAAAGTTCGATGCTCCAGATAAGCTTATAAAGTCAAAAGAACACCTGAGAAAGGTTGAAGAAATCGACCAGAAACTTTCAGATAAACACACTCATAATAGCTTCTTAGATGAAGACGAGTTTCACGACTAATTTTATTTAGGAATAAGACTGTTTGGTTATTAAAATCTCCCTGTCACCGATTGCTACGCAATCAGCCCCTTCAGTCTCACTACGCTCGCCAGCTTCCCCACTATCGTGGGGAAGCATCAGCCTGATATCCTCTTTCACAAAGAGGGTTTAAGACAAAATGAAAATATTAGAAACCTTTGCAAAAATAGATAAAATCATAAAAAAGATTGGCAGCGACAACCCCGAAGATGTTGCCGCCTTTCTTAATTACGAAATTATCTTCCTTACAAGCAGCATAGTAGGTTATGTAACCCGAATAAAGAATCAGACTATAATTGGAATTAACCTCAGACTAAGCCCGATAAAAAAGCTATTCGATGAATGGCACGAAATTGGTCACGCAATATCGGGCCATCTTAACGAAGCTGATTTTACTGGTAACGGCAGTTATCATCTAGATCACAGTCTTTTTGATGCCAGCCAGCAGCTTAACAGCAAAACAATCAGCCGTTACGAACGTGAAGCCAATATAATTGCTGCAGAATACTGCATAGACAGTAAAAAAATACTTGAAATGACTGGTTATAACAATAGCGTGATTCAGCAGTTCCAGGTATTGAAAGAAACTCAGCAGCAGCTCAGACAAGAGTATGAACGATTATTGTTTACGGTACAACCCAGTAATCTTTCTGAAACCCAAAAAGTTCGTCTTAATGAATATAAAAATGAATTGGCAAGATTAGATGAAAAAGAGCAGGAACTAGGCAGTGAAATATCAGAATTAGGCGTTATGTCTATTCCTGAAATGGCCAGGCACCTGCATACAAGCAGTATTATCGTAGAATATAAGCTGGAAGCCATGCGGCTGAGAGGCTATAAACTGGAAGGGATAGAGTTAGCAGCATATAACAAGGTTTTTAAACAAGAGGCAGTTTAATGCGAAATAGAACATACATCTGCATTGATTTAAAAAGCTACTATGCAAGCGTTGAGTGTGTCTACCGGCATTTAGACCCGCTTAAGGCCTACCTTCTAGTAGCAGATGAATCCAGAACAGATAAAACAATATGCTTAGCGGTCTCCCCTGCATTAAAAGCCTTAGGGGTTCCCGGCAGGCCAAGACTCTTTGAAGCAAAGCAGAAAATTCGCGAAGCTGAAGCTTCAATGAAAAAAAAGATAGACTACATTGTTGCAACTCCAAGAATGGCTGCATACATAGAACAATCTTCAGAAATATATAAAATTTACCTGAAATACATATCTTCAGAAGACATACATGTTTACAGCATAGACGAATGTTTTATGGATGTAACAAACTATCTTCATTTTCATAATGGTTCAGCCCACAAAATGGCTTTAACAATGATAAGAGATGTTCTAAAAAGCACTGGTATTACAGCCACTGCCGGCATAGGCACTAATCTTTATCTGGCAAAAGTAGCCATGGATATCATTGCAAAAAAAACAATTGCAGATGCTGATGGGGTTCGTATTGCAGAATTAAATGAGCAATCTTACAAAGAACTCTTATGGAACCACAGACCTCTTACTGATTTCTGGCAGATTGGCCCTGGAACCGCCAACCGGCTTAAACGCTACGGCATCAATACGATGGGTGATATTGCCGAACATTCTATATACAACGAAGAATGGCTTTATAAGCTTTTCGGAATCAATGCCGAGATATTAATCGACCATTCATGGGGCATAGAAACCTGCCTAATGAAAGATATAAAATCTTACAAATCTAAAAACAGCAGTCTAAGCAGCAACCAGGTACTTCCAAGAGCTTATAAGTTCAAAGAAGCAGAAATAATAGTTAAAGAAATGAGTGATATTCTTTGTTTAGATCTTGTAAGAAAGAATCTGGTTGCCGAATCTGTTACTTTATATATAGGTTTTGATCATGCTTCTGCTGTTATTGGCTATGACGGTCCCTGCTATATTGATTATTATGGAAGAACCGTTCCCCAGCATGCCGGCGGCACATTCCGATTTTCTAGTCCGACAAATTCAGCCAAAGAAATAACGCAAGGCTTTTTAACCATATTTAATGATGAAAAAAGAGTCAACAGAAATCTGTTGATACGGCGAGTAGGAGTCTGTGCGAATAAGATTTCAGCCAATACAGGTTGCCGTCAGCTTGAATTATTCAGAGATTACGAGAAAGAAGCCAAAGAAAACGACTTACAGAATACCTTACTTCAGATAAAATCAAAATACGGCAGCAATGCCATACTTAAGGGAACAAATTTCTTTGACTGCAGCAGAACAAGAGAAAGAAACTCACAGATTGGAGGGCATAAAGCGTAATCAGTTATCGGTTATCGGTTATCGGTTATCAGTTATCAGTTATCAGTTAACCAATTTACCCCTGCGACAGTAGACGCGAGACCTTAATTTAGAGATAAGAGATTAGAGAAGAGAGATAAGGGGATTGGCTTTTGTTTCACTACAAGTCTTCAGACTTAACTTTCTACTGCTTGGCGAAATGTTCACAAAAATCCCCCAGTCTACTTCGTAGACATCCCCCTTTACAAAAGGGGGTATTTAGGTTAACTCTTCAAGCTCTTCAAGCACTTCTAACACTTCCTACCCTTCCAACAATTACCGCAGATTGCGACAGCAATCGTATCACAACGAAGTGTCTCACAGCGAAGCGTAACACAACCCCAAGCTTCGCTTGGCGAGATTATAGAGTATAGGCTTTAGCTGATTTTTAGGTTTTATTGATATGGGGTGTGATTGGAGTGATTGTTTAATCGAAGATTGCAGAGCAAATATAATTAAAAATATTCGATACTTTGCAAATTTTCTTCAAAACAATAAAACCCAAAACCTATCACAACAATCATAACCTAAATAATCTTCTATACGTTTATGACAACGGGTAGACTACAAAATCATGAAATCCTATTTAAACTTAAAAAACAAACAGAGACCGGTACATAATGGCGACTATTTCTCTTTCAAGCATCCTCCAATGGATAGACGAAAAAGAGCCAAGCTCTTTATGGCTTTTGAAGCTTTAAGCGGATTCAGCGAAGAAATAGCAAAAGCAGGAAGGCTATAAATGCTTATTCCTTAAAAAGAGCGGTACCTACACGAACTATAGTAGCCCCTTCTTCAATAGCAATCTGATAATCGCCAGACATACCCATAGAAAGTTCTAATGCTTTATATGCTGGGCCTTCAAGTTTTTTGCTTTCGTCAAACAAATTGGCAAGCTTTCTAAAACAAGCTCTAACCTGATCATCATCAGCATCTAATGGCGCCATACCCATCATTCCGCGAATATCAAGATACTCATTATTCCGGTAATCTTTGATAACATCAAGGACTTCATCAACATCAAAGCCCTG
>JAFXRA010000324.1 GCA_017526725.1 Candidatus Rifleibacteriota bacterium | reverse complement strand
GAGGCTAAAGCCTCTGTGAGACGATTGCTACCGCAATCTGTGAGACGGCAACTAACTTTGCTCGTGGGAAATTGAATTTTACAAAGTTCTAGTTGTTCTGATTGTTCGATTCGTTCAAATTGTTAAAACTAAAGTTAGTAAGCTAAACAATTCGAACTATTATAAATAATTTCCACAGGCTGTGAAACATCTGTCCCACAACGAAGTGTCCCACAGCACAGCGTATCACTTGAATAAAGTCTAACAAGCAACTGTCCGCTTTTAAAAGATTTGAGGGATAAGAAAAGTCTACACATTTGTCATAAAAAGTATAGCGTATGGGCTTTAGCCCTGAAAGCTATACGATTATGACAATGGGTAGACTGCAGAAAGACAAAACTTATAACCCTTCCAACACTTCCAACCAAAATATTTAAAAGAAAAATCTCGTACAAAAATATTAAACTAAATCGCAATTTTGCAGTATTATATATGTATAATAAATTTGATAACTTTTTCTCAAAGGGGAAAAACAAGATGAAAAAATATGTAAAAAGTATTTTATTTGTATTGTTGATGCTAGCTGTATTCTGCTTCCAGCCAAACAAAGCTATGGCAGTAGAAGAAGTAGAATTTGCCATTTATTATCAAACTATTGAAGATGTAGTTACTATCAACGAAGACGTTAGCGAAGATGCTTCTCTTTGGGATAAAGCTAAACATTTGGGTAAATCAATCATTAACTGGGGTAAAAAAACCTGGGAAAGTGAAATTACAAGAAATTATACTCTTGGCGAAGGTGAATCTCTCTGGTATTCAAAAACTGATTCAAATATCGCTTATAAAGTAAAAAGAACAAAAGTTACTACAGAAGAAGAACTTATTAAAGCTATGGGAAAAAGTTCTGAAGATGAACTCACTTATGGTCAGAAATGTCTTCTTGCTTCTTTCAGAGCCGCAAAATCAGCATCAATGGAATCCAGAGCTGATGCAAGCTATCGCAAGAATATTAAGCTGATTTTAACAGACACAGGTGACTACCCAACAGGAAGAAATGATACTAATCCTGATGTTCGCACTGATTTTTGGCCCTGTTCATCTGGTCCAACAATCTCTATGAGTGACGCTAAGTATAAATACAGTGAAAACTCTACTCCAAGTGGCACAGAAGATGCTTATACAACTACTTTCCATGAATATGCTCATTCTATGGACAGAACTTTCTCTCTCCAACTTCATCCCTATGGAGCAGACGGTAAACATTACACTACTGAAATCACAACCTCAAGAATGGCATTTATAGAAGGTTGGGCTGAATATAACGAAATGCTTGAAAGTGAAGTTATGGCTAATGAGTATAAGAAAAATACATCCAGCCTATGTTATGAATCTCAGAAAAAAGGTGAACCAGTAAAATATTCTGATTTAGACCCAGCAGATGCCACATTTGAACAACTTCTAGCCGCTGAAGCCTATAACTGCAATACTTTATTTAGTTTATCTGAAAAATTAGATAATGGTCCAGCAAAAATAACAAAAGCCTTCACAAGCACACGCTGGAACCTTTTCAGAGATTTAAAAACCATAGTTAAACAACTTATTAAACAAAATCCTGATGATACAGAAATTATATGCAAAACTGTTGATGAAATGTTCCTCGGCAAAATGAACGAAAAAGAATTCTATGAGATGTTCGGAAAAACTGACAAAACCAAAGCATATTTCGAAAGCCGTGGTTCTAACAGTGATTCTAATGAATCTGAAGAAGAAGCAAACGTTGAAATTTCTTCTGATTCAACAGAAGTCGAAGTATCTAAAGATAAAATTACTGTAGAAAGCGAAAGCGGTAATCCTTTTGAAGAATAATCCTTAAAATAATTAAGTAATAATAAAACCGATAAAAAGCCCTCAGTTTTAACTGAGGGCTTTTTGTTATTCCAGATTAAATATCCTTTAAATCAGTTAGATTTGGACCAGCCGCCATATCACAAACCAATGGAATATTCAATGTTACGCAGTTTTCCATGATACGTTTCAATTCTGGAGCTAAAACAGGCAATTCACTTTCAGGCATAGAGAAAATCAATTCGTCGTGTATTTGTACAACCAATTTTGCTTTAAACCCTTTTTGTTTAATATAATCACAGGTGTCTATCATGGCCTTTTTTACAAGGTCTGCAGCAGATCCCTGCAAACGTGTATTCTTAGCCATTCTTTCAGCAGCACTTCTAGGCTGGAATTTTGTCGAATTAATATCTTCTATTTTTCTAACACGGCCAAGCAGTGTAACAACTTCGCCCGTTTCCTTTGCATTATTAACTACACCTTCAAAGAATTCATTAACCTTTGGGAAGCTTTCAAAGAATGAATTGATATATTCCTGAGACTGATTTCTAGGTACACCTAAATCCTGAGAAAGACCATGAGCAGAAATTCCGTAAATAATACCGAAATTAACAGTCTTACCAACAGAACGTTCGGCAGAATTTACTTCTTCAACTGGTTTTCTGAATATCTTGGCAGCACTTATAGCGTGAATATCTATTCCTTTGTTATAAGCCTCTACCAAAGCAGGATCTTGAGAGAAATGAGCAAGCATGCGAAGTTCTATCTGCGAATAGTCTATAGACAGGAAGACATCGCCTTTTCTTGGCGGTATAAAAGCTCTGCGAATCTTTTTTCCCCACTCTGTTTTAATTGGGATATTCTGCAAATTCGGGTTAGAGCTTGAAAGTCGGCCAGTTGCAGTAACAGCCTGATTAAAACTGGCGTGTATAAGACCTGTTTCTTTATCTACCAGAGAAAGCAAAGAATCAGCATAAGTAGATTTAATCTTTGCCATTTCTCGATATTCTAGAAGTTCGTTGCAGATTGGATGAGCAAAAGATAGCATTTTAAGCACATCACTGTCTGTAGAGTAACCAGTCTTTGTCTTTTTGGGTGGAATCAGATTGAGCTCGTTAAACAGCACTTCGCCAAGCTGCTTTGTCGAATTGATGTTGAATTCATGACCTGCATAATCATAGATCGATTCTTCAAGCTGAGCAATTCTGCCTTCTACTTCATCAGACATCTTGTGCAAATAATCGCTGTTTAAGCCTATGCCTACAGTTTCCATATTCATAAGTATTTTAAGTAAAGGCATTTCGATATCTTCAAAAAGCTTTGTTAAACGGCGTTCTTCCAATTCTGCTTTTAATTTTGGATAAAGGTGCATGGTTAAAAGAACGTCCTGACAGCCGTAATCTTTGGCTGTTTCTAATTCAACACTGGCGAAATCGCCTGCACTAGCCACTTTGTTATATTCGGTAACTTCAAAGTTTAAGAGACTCTGACCCAATGACTTCAATGCATTTGAACGAGTCGGGTCTATAACATAAGCAGCTATCAGAGTGTCAAAAATACAACTGGAGCTGAAAAATTCTGTGTTTTCCTTGTTTTCACAAGATATTTCAACGCCTTCATTTCTCAAAAACTCTAAGTCAAATTTTAAATTGTGACCAATTAACAGCTTGTCAGGTAATTCTTTATTTAAAAATTCAAAAAGCTGTTTTGGTTCCATTTGGTCAGCAGGAGTTAAACCTAAATAACTATGTCTTATAGGTACATAAGCTGCTTTTTCTGTGCCAGAAGCAAAAGAAATACCAATTATTTTATCATTAAAAGGGCTTAAGCCGTCTGTTTCAACATCTAGACATACCTTATCACTAATCTGTTCCTTCCAGAAAGCTTTTAATTCTTCTAGATTATGGATTAATACTCTTTCGCCTGGCAGTTTGTTCGCAGTATCAAATAAACCTTTTTCGCCTTCTTCCCCACCCTTTCTTGCTACACCAAAATCACGTGGAATATCAGTAGCAACATGTTTAAAATCAGCTCCGCCGCTGAATTCCTTATAGAGGCTGTTAAATTCATACTGCTGTAAAAACATTAGAAAAGCTTCTGAATTAAGGTTGGCTTCATTCCAATTTAATTCAGAATTTGATTCAAATGTCTTTACATCTGTAACTATGGTTGCAAGGAAATGTGAAAGTTCAGCAGATTCTTTGCCGTCAAGAAGCTTCTGACGCATTTTTTCATTTTCGACTTTATCAATATTTGTATAAAGATTGTCTATGCTACCAAACTGCTGAACAAGATCCATTCCCTTCTTTTCACCAATACTTGGAACACCGGGAATATTATCTGAAGTATCGCCCCAAAGAGCCTTCAATTCTATAATCCCTTTGGGTGCAAATCCGTATTCCTGATTGAAAATATCAGGAGTCATAGGTTTCATTTCACTGACACCTTTATGACAGAGTGTCACTGTAATTTTATCATCTATAAGCTGCAACAGGTCGCGGTCACCTGTTATAACTTCTACATCATAAGCAGATTCCAATGCTTTTGCTGTAGAGCCGATTAAATCATCTGCTTCATAGTCTTCGTGAGTCATGATTTTGATACCGAGAGCCTCGACAGCCTTATGAGCCAGTGGCAACTGCATCAATAATTCTTCAGGAACGGGCTTTCGCTGAGCTTTATATTCCGGATATTTCTTTTTTCTGAAAGTGTTTCTAGAGGTATCAAAAGCAACAGCAACCAAATCTGGCTTCTTATCTTTTAAAACCTTTGTCAGCATTCTTACAAAGCCATAAACGGCACCAGTCTGCAAACCATCTCTGGTTTTTAAACGCTGGTTCCCAAATGCATAAAATGCTCTGAATACGATATTATTACCATCAATTAAAAGACAATGAGCCATTGATTTTTCCCCTATTAATAATTTTTATTCCTTAAAACTTTTAAGTGTAATATTAGTATCCTGAAAAATAATATAATTCACAGTAGCATAAGTAATATAAGGATCTACAAATTTTTTACCAGATTGGAGTTGGCTTACCTGATTCTTTGTGAAAGAACGCCAAGCCCAGGCATCACCTTTAATTTCATTATTGTTTTCATCATAAAGACTAATATACCAATTGTCTCCTTGTTTAAGACGAGAGGTTTCTACACTAACTTGCCCACAGTCTATTTTTATTACTCTAGGATCTTCGCCTATCAAACAATAGATTTCTATGATTTCATGCTTAGTATTTTTATTAAAATCGTAGATTCCAGCGTTAATCTGAATATTATCTAGAGCTCCATTTAATTTAAGTACAGGTGTAATTCTTTTTACAAATTCATCTAATGACTTAACTTCCCATTTGTAACTAAATAGTGCTTCTTGAATCGCAGGACTATCCGGCAACGGATCTGCATCGTCTTTAAAGCCAATTTTAAAAGCGTTTTGAGCAGATTTTCCGCCGCTACCACAGCCTAAAGAGGAGAATACAAGAACTATCATTAAAAATGCAGCTAATACTTTATTCATGCTTTAACCTAATCTCCGAATTAAAATTGTTTGAAGTTAACAAGATTCTTCATCTTTTGATTACCTACCAATATATACCAAAAGCTCCTTTTGTACAACTGCTTAATTCTCTGTGTTTTCCAAATTTGCATGTAAATTAACTATTTGATGTTTCAACAAGATTTGATATCCAGACGCCTTTTTTGATTAAAATGTAGCCAGTTATTATTTTTATTATTTCAAGTCCGTTTACTAGTATAAAAATACTCAGGATTGGCAAGTCAGTGAATTTGCACAAAATAAAAGCTGTAGGAACAATAAATATCCAACTGAAAACACTATCAAATAAAAAGGTTATAAAGGTTTTTCCACCAGAACGTAAAACGAAATAAAGAGAATTCAAAATGCCATGCATAGGCAGACAAATTGCATTAATTATTATGAAATTTCTTCCCATAGCTCTAATAGCATCTGTAGTTTCAAAAAAAGTTGGGAAAATTCCAGAAATAGAAATTACCATACAAGTAACTATAAACCCAAGAAAGCCAGAAAATCTAGTTAAACGTAATGCATTTGCCTTCGCACTATCAAACTCGGATGCACCTAACTGCTGACCAATCAGGATTCCTATAGCATTCCCCATAGAAATTATTACAACAATTACTAAGTTTTGCAGTGTTCCCGATATATTCATGGCAGCAACAACATCTAAGCCTTTTAGGGAATAACATTGGAATGTTGAAACAAACCCCAGTGCCCACAAAAATTCATTAAAAAATATAGGCAGACTTTTCTTAACTACTACCATCATTTCTTTGACTGGAATAGTAATTTTTCTCAGAGCACCAGTTATATATTTTATTTTTTCCTTAGCAGTATAGCTCCAAATGACTATTACCAGCATTTCTACTACTCTAGCCAGAACTGTTGCCATAGCAGCGCCTTCGACCCCAAGACAAGGGAAGCCCCATTTTCCAAAAATAAGTAAATAATTAAATATTACATCAACAAAAACAGACGAAATACCAGCAACCATAGGCTTTACACTTTCACCCGTTTCCCTAAGAGAAGAAGCATAAATTTGCGTAACAGTAAAAGGAAGAAGCCCCCAAAGCATTATTTTAAAGTAATTCAAGCTGAGATTAAGTGTTACAGCCTTGTCTATTCCTGATGACTCACCCTTTAAATATAAATTAATAAAAAATGTATCAAAAAGATTATAAATCAAGAGAGCCAAGGCCAATACAATAAAACATATCCAGAATTTTAAGCGGAAAACATTCCAGAACCCCTCTTTATTTTTCTGCCCATAATACTGTGCACAATAAATACCAGGCCCTGAGATTGCACCAAATACACCGAGATTAAAGACAAAAATAAGCTGAACGGCTATTGAAACTGCTGTAATGCTCTCTGTTCCCAAAGAGCCAACCATGAGATTATCTATTAACCCCACAGCATTGGTTATCCCCATCTGAACCATCATAGGAACGGCTAGCAGTAAGGCTTTTTTGTATATTTCTGTTTTTTCAGTCCACTTAAACATAGGTTTTCATTATACCATATTTTGTTTTTAACTTCGCTATTTTGTATATAGAGGCAGAGCCCATAGACTATGAAAAATAAAGAAAAGAAGTTGAAACAATCAAGAATATAATTCTTGGAAAAAGGGATATGAGGAACGTAGTTTTTGAATTGTAACTTTCAATATAATTTAATTCATTCAAACAGAATAAAATAACCAAATAGATAATTGATTATAATGATAATATATGTAATTATGAATATAAAAAAGACCTAAGGAATGTGTCTTATGTTCTGGGATAAAGTATCTGCCTTATATGACTTATTTGAAATAATTTATAACAAAAGAGTATACGTAAATACCGGCAAAAAAGTTGCTGAATTTATAAATTCTTATGATATGGTTCTTGAATGTGCCTGTGGAACAGGAGCTATAACAAAATATATTGCGCCAAAATGCAAATATATCTATGCTACAGATTTTTCAGATGGAATGCTGAAACAAACAGCAAAGAAATGTAAAAATTTTAATAATATTAAAATTCAAAAAGCTGATATTTTAAATCTGGAATTTAAAGACCAAACATTTGATAAAGTGATTGCTGGGAATGTTATTCATTTGCTCTCTGCCCCTGACAAAGCGTTAAGAGAATTAGAACGTGTTACTAAGCCAGGCGGTAAAATTATTATTCCAACTTATATAAATGGAAGCAAGGGAACAAGTCTCTTAGCGGTTAAATTTATCGAATTATTAGGTGCCAGATTTAATCGCCAATTCGATTTAAATTCTTACAAAGAATTTTTCAAAAATCTTGGCTATGAAAATGTCTCTTATTATGTCATTGACGGTCACATGCCTTGTGCCATAGCAGTGATAGATAGATTTTAGTTTTTATTGTAGTTGTTTTTTGTTGTTAGTTTTAAGACCAAAAAATGTCGCCTTAGAAGCGACCACTTTAGATTCATTTATTTATATAATTCTTTTAAATCTAATTTTAGGAGATTAAAAAAATGAAAAATAAAGTATTAATATTTTTATTCATATTTGCCGCTTATCTGATTGTTGGCTGTGGCGGTGGTGGAAGCGATAGTAGTTACAATCCTGTTTCACCTCAAAATTCATCAAATGGTAATATAAATCAATCACTTGTTGGAGAATGGTATGAAATTCTCTATGCAGGAAAAACCGTTTACTCTAATTCCAAAGTTAAAGTTGAATATTTAGGTTTGAAATCAAATGGAAGTTTTAGGCTTATTTCTTTTTATGAAACAGAGTATTCTACTTACGTTCAAACAGAAGAAGAACTAGAATTAGATATTTCAGGAACCTGGTCATATTCTAATGGAAAACTAAACCTAAATTTTAGTAATGGAGAAACTTTATCTGCTTTTGCCTCTATTAAAAACAATCAATTAAATATTAGCGATGGAACTTCACCTGCTGATGTTTACGAAAAAAGGGACCAAGACTATAATGATTATTATTTTTCTAGTGTGAATTCAGCTTTTGTTGGAAACTGGCACTTCTATTCTGTTGATAATAAATTAGTTCACTCAAATAACTTAGGGAATACAGATAGCTTAACAATAAATAACAACGGAACCTATTCAAAAACCGATTATTATTCAACTGAATACGATAACTATATACAGATTCAAGATAATATAGAAAGTAATATTACTGGATATTGGTCATATAATAACGGGAAAATATTCTTTGTAGATCCTTATGAACATTCATTTTTTTCTACCAATGCAAGAATTGAAAATAATAATTTAATTCTTGGAACCACTAATTCAGTTGTATATAAAAAGTAATATTGTGATATTGTAGTTGGTTTTTGGTGTAATTATTGTATTAAGTTTGGAGAATAAAAAATTATGAATAATTCAGTGGTTTCTAGTGATCGTAAAGAAGGCTTGGTTGTTGGCTGTTTTGATTTATTTGAGAGATATGGGAATGACTTATTGGAAGCCCTAGAAGGAATTAAGCCGCAAGATAGTTATAATACATTTCATGCTTCAATTGGACCAAGAAATCTAGATGAAAATGACCGAGAAGAATTAAAAAAGCAAGAAGAACTCAGACTAAAAAAAGAAGAAGAAGAGAAACAAAAAAAGAAAGAAAAATTAGCAGCACTTCAAAGAAATGGTAGAGAAAAAGCCTCTTATACTGCTTTGAAGACACTTAGACAATTAGAAACAAAATGTTTTAAAAATAAAACTATAGTGAAAAAACTATGTCAGCGTGAAGGAATTATAGTAAACATACTTAAAACCATCAGAGAAAAGGTAAAACAAAACCCAAACGCTAACATTGTCTTTTCTACAATGAGTAATTCAGCATTGTTAGTTCCAACTTTCAGCGAAATGCTTGTTGAATTCATGAAAAACAAAGGTCTGGAAAGCAAAGATGTTTATATGGCAGCAAACCTTGACCGCCGACTTTTTTCAAAAATAATGACAGACACTTATTATTCGCCATCAAAGGAAACCGCAATTTATCTTTGCCTAGCCCTGCATTTAAATTTTGATGAAGCTTCGGAATTTCTTGCCACCGCTGGTTATACCCTTTCTAGAAGCAAACTCAGCGACATAGTCATAGAATTCTTTATCAGAACTCAAAATTACAGCATCGAAGACTTAGACTCCGTCGTCACAGAAATTCAAAGAATAGCAGCCCAAGAGCTAGATGAATAAAGCTTGTTTTTGGGTAGGGCTTTATGTAGAATATTGTTTTTAAAAATATACCCCAAGATGGAAGAAAGCAGCAAAGGCAAGAGTATATGACACAGGAAAGCAATAATGAAAAAGCAGAATTTCAGCTAACTTATAAGGAAGCCTTAGCTTCGATTCAGCCTGGTCGCTATAGGCACTTCAAAGGCAACGAGTATGAGGTAATCACAATCGCCAGGCACAGCGAAACAGAAGAACCTATGGTGGTTTATCGAGCTCTCTATGGTGAAGGTGGAATGTGGGTGCGCCCTGCTTCTATGTGGAATGAGACAGTAGAGCGTGACGGCAAAACCTATAAGAGGTTTGAGAAGATATAATATTTACGCCTTCGCTGATCGCTTTTAGTAATCAGCGAAGGCGGTGTGATTGGTGGTTGGTGATAGGTGATGATTGTTTAGGCAAAGTTTTATAAGCAATCTATAATCAAAGATAATTGATACTTTTAGAGCCTGAACAAAACAATACCAGCAAG
>JAFXRA010000323.1 GCA_017526725.1 Candidatus Rifleibacteriota bacterium | reverse complement strand
ACTTTTGTACACGCACCCTATTTATTTTTTGGGAGAAGATTTAAGATAGAAGATAGAAGACTAAAGATATTTCTTAAATCTTATATCTTATATCTTACTTGGTATCATTGATAACCTTATAAGTTACAGCCAAATTACCAAGAATCTGAGCTATGCTTGAAACTTCCTTAAGAGTATCTTTTCTGACAATACTTGCCTTAGGCGGAACAAGAATAATGTCACCTCTGGCAATCCTGCGAACATTTCTTAAGCGCATAACTTCGCCATTCGCTCTTACAACAACAGTTCTTTTATGGTCGCAATGAGCAGTATAACCGCCTGCTCTGTTAATGTAATAAGAAGCATTTCCCTTAGACGAATACATAATTGTTGTCGGATTCATTACAGCACCAAGAACCGAAACGGTATGAGGAATAACAGGTACTGTTATTTCATCTCCATCCATAAGTTCTATATCATCTTCAGGAGAAATATTGCCGCTTAATATTTCTGCCATAGGAATTGCAATACGAGTCTTAACAATTTTATCCGAATCCGTCTTATTATTATCAAGAGCCTTGGAAAAATCATTCTTTTCAACATTAGTATTTACATCATTAACATTTCCTGAAACAGTCTGTGCTCTATCCATCATCTGCTTAGTAACACCATCACCACGAACATCACTGGTGATTTTACTGATATCAGCATCTTTTGCACCTGCTTTAATCAAATCGGCTCTCAAATCAAGATTAGCTTCTCTGAAAAGTTCGTCTTGTACACCTACTGTTGTTTCCAATTGATTAGAGGAAGAAATATTATTGATATTTCTCATAAATACGGTACCTTCAGGAAAAGCACGATTAGTCAAGCCGCCAGCTCTCTTAATTACACTGCTTATTTTTTCTCCTCTATGAAGAAGAGCGTAAGCACCAGGTCTCATAACCTGACCTTTAAGAATAACAACTTCCGGTTCAAGCATTATTTCGCCGTTAGCTATGACATTAACTTTATCAAGAGGCTGAAGAACGATATTATCTGCAGAATTTTTATCAGACAGAGCTTTATTAATATTTGCCTTTAAAATTACACTTGTTTCCCCTTCGCCTTTTCTAGCAATTTCAACTTCACCAGAGGCGTCATTATTTAAGCCATTGGACAAAAGGACTAAATCAGCAACTGTAATTCCATCGTGATAATCAAATTTTCCGCCATTTTTAACAGCGCCACCAATGTAAACTTCTCGAATATCATTGGTTATATCTTTTTCTTCAAAAAGCTTGATTTCGTCTAAAGATTTTAAAACGATATCATGCTTAGAATCACCTTCCAAAGCTTTTCTTAAGTCAAAAGAAAGAATCTGATTCTTACCGCCAGAAGTTTTTCTGATTATTTGCCCATGGTCATAATTAGCTGTTTCAGCAACAACACCACCGGCAAGTTTTATTAAACCACTGATTGTTAAACCGTTATTAGCAGAATAATTACCCGGTTTGTACACTGGTCCGGAAATAGTTACAGAGTTTTCAATAATGCCATTAGAGCGTTCAACTTTGATTTCATCGCCAGGCAGAACTTTAAATGAGCCCATTGCCTTTTTATCTGAAGGATTGATATCAAAAGACTTTCTTCTTTCGCTTCCAACCCATCTAGTAATTGAAATTCTACCTGAGTAACCTTCTGGAAGAATATTCCCAGCCATCTTCATTACATCTACAAGGCCTGTTTCACCAGTTAATTCATAAATTGCAGGTCTGGCAACCATACCGGCAACTGTAATTTTCTTTTCTGTTGGTGGAACAAAAATTGTATCGCCATTCTTTACAGGAATATCCTGATTTCTGTCACCAGACATGAAATATCTGTATAAATCTATATTCTTAGTATTACCGTTAGGAGCAATAACTCGAATATTTCTCATAGAGCCTTTTTCTGTAGGGCCACCAGCCTGATACAAAGCAGAGAAAGCTGTAGTTAAACCAGAAACCATCATGGCACCAGGTTTTTCTACTTCCCCAGCAACATAAATCATAATAGTTCTAACTTTGCTTAAAGTAACCTGCCCTTTGAAATGCTTAAATTTACCGGAAAGCTTACCCAATACAATGCTTTCAAACTGCCCTACAGTTTTGCCTGATACGCCAAGAATACCGATTATAGGAATATAAACCTGACCTTCAGGATTAACCTGAACATCATAAACTGTTTCATCGCCTAATTCAGACCACACAATAATCTTAAGACTGTCGCCAGGCCCTAACTGATAACTTGAAGGTGCAGAATCAGCAAAAAGGGTGGTATCAGCCTGTGTACCCTGGTCAAAGAAATCTTTACCAAACTGCTTCAGAGCAATTTCGCTTTCAATTTTTTCTTTTACTTCCTGTTCTAAAATCTTTTCCTGTAACTGTTGCTGATATTCTTCTTCCATTGTTTTCTGCATTCTTGGCGGAAGAATATTTTCTGCATCAGATTCAGCTACAACTTCTTTTTTGGTTTTATTATACAAAGCACGTTCTAATTCTTGAATACGTCTTCTTACATAAGAAGGGTCTTGTAATTTATCTTCTTTTGAGAAAGCCGCTCTTTCTTTTTCAGCCTGTCTTTGCTGTCTTTCAACTTCTTCTCTTGCGGCAGCATCCATTGCAGGTGAAGAAGAAGTATTTAAAGATGGAATATTTGTGGGTAAATTATTTATTGACCCAATAGAACTTCTGCTGGTATTTGCTAATGTACTCTGAGCAAATGCATTTGGAGAAGCAGAAGCCAATATAGCCAAACTAGTGCATAGTATTGCAAAACGTTTCATAAAACCTTCCTAACGTTGATAGCATTAGCTATCGTCAAAAATTGTGTACCTAATAATCGGCGAATTTTTGAAATACTATACCATAATTATAAAAATTAGTGAAATTCTTAATTCCTAACCTAAAATTAGTCACCAATAATGAAAGCATCCTGAATATGCTCAATCTTCGGTTCTTCATTGTCAGGAAGGACGATTCCAACTACATCAAAACGGCAAAAAGTATCTTCAGGTATTTTTTCTTTTGTAAAATATAATTGAGCCATTTTTTCTATCTGGCGGCGCTTTGCATAATCAACAGTTTCTAACGGCGTTCCAAAAATAGTATTTTTCTTAGTTCTAACCTCTACAAAAACAAGATAT
Organism: Candidatus Rifleibacteriota bacterium; assembly: GCA_017526725.1. Next base: position 3,513 of record JAFXRA010000323.1, on the reverse strand, counting down.
TTGTCATCCTGCATTATTAAATCAAGTTCGCCAAATCTCTTAAATCTATAATTTCTAGCTATAAGCTGATAGCCTTTATCTGTTAAATACTTTAAGGCTATTTCCTCACCCTTTCGTCCTAGTTCAAATTTCTGCTTATCTATTTCGTCCATATTCGCCTCTATTCTTATCTAACGCATAAACCTGCGCTAAAATTTCAGCCATAGCTCCCCAAAGTTCATCTGGTATTTCAACACCCACGGGAACTTTTGCAAGCGATTCTGCCAGAGGCTTATTTTCTTTTAAAGGTACATCATTTTCTTTAGCTATATCGATGATTTTTTTAGCCATCAAACCACGACCAGAAGCTACAACTTTTGGGACCTCACCCTTTTTGCCAAAAGCATATTTTATGGCTACCGCCACATCATCGTATTTAACCTGGGTCTTGTTCTTTTCGTCAGCCATAAATAAAGTCTTTTATAAATACCTCACCTAATAATTATATCTTATAATAGTCATTGGTGACAATAAAAACAACTATTACCATCTAGCGATAAAAAAGAGGCCTGGAAACTCCAAGCCTCTTTCATCATTGAAACCTTAGTATTAATTATAATCTTTATAACGAATACTTCGTTTTCTTGTAAACAGAAGTCCAAGGTTCTGGTTCAGTTCCGTTCAAAGTCAGGGAACCATCTTTAAGAGTTACAGAAACACTCATAGAATAACCCTCTATAACAGTGGTCAGTTTCCCATTAGAATAACTCCAGGTTCCTGTATCGTTATATACAGTTGCTTCTGGTTCATAATAACCAGAATGACCATAAGTAGTTAAATCATAATCTTTCATTGTGCAAGTTCCATCAGATTTCAAAATCATAGAAGAAACATCACCCTTAGAATTGGGAACAACAGGTAAACCATCTTCAATGTTCAAATACCAGGTGCCAACCAAGTCATTTTTTGTTATGGTTGTTGGATTAGATGGAGTTACAGGTTGAGATGAACCTCCTCCGTTTGTTGGGTTTGTTGTATTAGTTGGAGTTGCTACTTGGCTTGAACCACCACCGCTATCTTGTGATTCGCCATACTTCGTTTTCTTATAAGTAGATGTCCAAGGTTCTGGTTCTGTACCATTCAATATTAAAGCACCATTATTAAAAGTTACAGACACACTCATAGTATAACCATCTATCTTTGTGATTAGATTCCCGTTTGAATAACTCCATGTACCGCTGTCATTATAAACAGTTCCTTCGGGTTCCCAATATGTAGAATGATTTGCATTTGTTAAATCAAATGTTTTCATAGAGCAAGTACCATCTGATTTCAGAATCATCGTATCAACTTCACCCTTTGAATTGGGAACAACTGGCAAACCATCTTCAAAATTCAAATACCAGGTGCCAACCAAAGCTTCTCTTAGACCGTCACCACCGCCGCCGCCTCCACCGCCGCCGCCGCAGGCAGTAAGAAGAAGGCTGGATACTATAGCAGCCAGAAGAAAAATATTCCTAAAGAAATAATGCGAATTAAACCTCATAAACTAACTCCTTTTTCAGTTATAAGCTTTAAGCCATAAGCTTAAGCTAATAGCCATATTATTTAAGAATAAAAGTTTAGAGTTTAAAAATTTTAGTTTTTGTTTGGCTTAATAACCAAACTTTCATCTAATCTCTTTGTCTTTAAACTCTCATCTCTAGGCAAAAAAAATTATATGATTTTTTTACCTCTAAAAGGTCTTTTCTAAAAAGACATTTTAGAGAGATGGAATATAGCAAAAAGGCTAAACCTTTTTACTTAGAACATAGGGTATAAGGGGGAGAGAAAAGAATTAGAGCAAAATAGGGAGAAAGCCAAGCAGATGATTCCCAAATCAGATATTCGGGAAACTGCTCACAAAGTGGTAGGGACAGAGACTTTTTTGGTTTTTGTCCCTAAATGATATAAAAAAACAAAGAATTAAGCCTTAAAATCAATATAAGTATTTCGTTGAGGGGCGTTTGGCAACTTTGCTTCGCGGGAAAAGAAATTGCGATGCTCTCTATTTCTACCGATTGTAAACTGTACCGATTCGTAATCGCCCAAAGCCAGAATATTTTCTCTGATTGGAGCGAATATGCTTCTGAAGGAATCCATCAGTTTTTCATTTACCCCAAAATGTACATAAAGTTCTTTGCCTTTGGTTGTCAGAGAAATCTCTGTCTGTCCAAGATTTGGCGGTGTTACCAAAATTCTCAAACAGAAGCCCTCTTTTTGGTTGTTTTTATTTGGGAAAAACGCCTCCCCTTCCAAGCAATCTGGCAATTCTTGGCCGTTCCAGAAAATTGGCCACTGAAAATATATGTTTCCATCGTTATTGGCATCTGGCAAATTAGAAAAAAGTTCTTGAAGTGCAAGATTTTCAGCGACTTCTTCGGCTAGTTCAGATTTTTCCACAGCGTTAGAAACAGAATTACCTAACTTAACCAGGTTTTCTAGTTTCTCAAGCATCTTGCCAGTATTCCAGGAAGCACGCAGTTCGTTCAAAGCTTCTTCGCTCAAATTAGCAAAAAGAGCCGAAAACTTAATATCACCGCTTATATATTTGCTTAATAGGTCTGAATTTTCTACGGGTAATTTTTTGGAAATCAGAAGCCCAAGCAAGTCACCCATATTAACTTTGCCAGGCATATTCTTCATTATTGCCGCTATAAGCTTAAGGTTTTCAGGGTTAAGATTCACTCCATAGCTTTTAAGTGTTGATAAGGTCTTAGCATCAAGGTTTGGCAAACTTCCATCTTGAACAACCTTATTTGAAGTTACACCTTCAGCATTATCTTTAACTATTGGTAAAGAATTATTTGAAGTGGCTTTTGCAGTAGTGCCTTCATTATTTGTTTTTGCTTCATTTACAGAATTAGTATTAGAATTTGTGTAAACTGGTCTAGCAGAAACATTAGAGATCGAAGAGTCCGACATCTTTCTTCTTCCCTTCTTTTTGACCGTTAATTTCTTCCAACAAAGCCTTTATTGGTTTAAAAGACACTCTGTGAAGAGGGCAAGGACCATATTCTTTCAAAGCTTTTATATGAGCAGCAGTTCCGTAGCCTTTATGTGCTTCAAAAGCATATTGAGGATATTCTAATGCCAAACGTTCCATTTCTATATCACGGGCTTCTTTAGCTAATATTGAAGCGGCCGCTACAGAAGCACTTAAGGTTTCGCCTTTGGCAAAAGCCTGATGAGGCAACTTTAACCATGGCAATTTGATGAAATCCAATAAAACATAATCCGGTTGGGGTTTAAGCTGTTCAAAAGCCCGCTGAAAAGCCAATCTTGTAGCTTCGAGAATATTTATTTTATCTATTTCTTCAGCGGATGACCAGCCAATACCGTAGGCAACAGCCTTTTCTTTAATTTCTTCAAATAATTCTTTACGCTGATTTCTTGTAAGCTTTTTAGAATCATTAAGTCCAACAATGCATGGTTCATCGGGCAGAATCACCATTGCCGCAGTTACAGGCCCAGCCCAAGGTCCCCTACCCGCTT
>JAFXRA010000322.1 GCA_017526725.1 Candidatus Rifleibacteriota bacterium | reverse complement strand
TTTTTTTATCTGCTAACAGGGACAACAAAACTAATCTATGTGCAATAGACTTGTCACCTAGAAAACGCAAACATTTTATCTCACTGCTGTTCATAGATACATTATAACATATAAAAATGTTGGAAGGGTTGGAAGAGTTGGAAGTGTTAGAAGCGTTGGAAGTGGGACTCTGTGCTGTGGGACACTTCGTTGTGATACAGCAGCATAGCTGCTTGTGGAAATTGTTAGAAGAGTTAGAAGGGTTAAAAGTGGGACGCTTATGTCTCCATCTATGGTCTTGTATCTCAATTTTTGGTCTTATATCTTAAATCTTATATCTTAAATCTCCTAATGGTTAAAAAAAATGAAGAATTTCCGATAAGACAGACATGAATAAAATACTTAGAAAAATAGCATTATTAGCTTTGTTTTATATAGTTGCCTCAATTACTCCCGGTTACTGCATTATCGGGCCTACTCTCATGCTTGACCACCAGGAAAGGCACGAGAATGAGTTCACTTTTGGAATCGGCCCCTCAGCAAGATACAAACACAACGAATCTTCTGCCCTAGATTTTGAAGGCGATATGGCAATGTGGGGTGTAAAAATCGTAGGCGGACCAATGAACGACCCGCAGTTCGGACTGAGTTTTCACGCCGGCGAACAAAGCAGTGAAGCCATAAAATACACCCTCAATATGACCGGCTTATCTATGGAAAATTCCTTTAAGAAAGACCCGAGATTCCGCTGGCGAGTGACCTGCGGGGTAGGTAATTATAATTTAAAAAGTAAAGCTTCAGGCAGAAGTTATAAAAAAGGCAGCTTTGGCTATTTAGAACCAATGTTTTTAGGAATACTCCCCTTTAACAGAAACATTATTCTCGAAGTTGGCGTCGGTTACACTTTTGCTGATGCTACAGGCGTAAGAGTCGAAGGAATAGCTGTTGAAGGCGAACTGCTGTTCGGTAAATTCTGATTTAGCCCTTCATCTTTACATAGAGTTTATCAGACCTATCAAAGGCATCTCTGAAATTGATATCGGCGTTACAGATTTCATCATACAACTTAAGAGCCTGAGAATAATTCTTATTGTTTTCTAATGCAAGTGCTGTTCTATACATTACATCTTTAACTTCGTCAGACATCATTTCAGGGTCGAAATCCAAAGTCTGTATTATTTCAAGAGCCATTTCCGGTTTATTATTGCCAAGCCATGCATTAACAAGAAGCATACCTGCATCTTTATTTCTAGCTGATGCAAATTCAGGGCTTAACAATTCTATAACTCTATCCCATTGTCTTGTAACAGACAAATCCTTAGCTTTATCAATTTTTTCTGCCAATTCCAAGGTTCCTGTCTGAGGAGCACCACTAGGAGCCATGTTTCTTATTGAAGCCAAAGATTCATTGTATGTTTTTCCATCAGTATTGTTAAAATTATCAATAAGACTATCCAATGATTTTGATGTTTCAACTGGAGCTCTGGCAGTTCCACCTAATTCTTCAGGCAATTCTTCCGTATCAAATCCATCAAATAACGGGTCTTCTTCACCATCTGCAAAAGGATTCATAGTTTGAATATTATCTGGCAGTTCCACATTTCCAACACCATCAATTTTAGTCGCAACTGTATTGGCAGCGGATGGTTCTTCTTTTCTTACAGATGATTCAGCCATAAAGTCAGGAACCGGAGTCTGGTCAAGAGAAGGCAATGCTGTTTCTTGTGGTTCTTCATCCATTCCAGGCATTCCAAGAGAATCGAAAATAGAAACTGATTTTGAAGTTACATCATCAACAGCAGTAGAGGCATCGCCTTCTTCCTTCTTCAAACCATTTAATATTTCGACCAGCTGATTGTTTCCAGGATTATTTTGAATAAATTCTTTATATTGAGCTATTGCCTTAGGAACCTGTTTAAGCTTCTTCATAGAGGAAGTATAAACAACGTGAATTCCAACATTATTTATGCTTCGTTTAAGAACATTAACACATTCACGGGCTGCTTCTTCATACATTCCGCATTTTGAGAAGGTCCTGGCTAACAATTCTCGGTATTCAAGCTTGTCTTTTAATTTAATAGCATCATTTAAAGTCGGAATGATATCTTCATTCATTGTTCTGTTGTTAACATATCCATCTGCTAATGCTGTAATTATTTCTACATCATCAGGTTTATCACGCAAATAATCTTGTAATATTTCCATAGATGCCGGTGATAAATCTTTAGTTTTTACATAATGATGGGCAAGCAAAGGCAATAGTTCTCTTCTGCTTGGATCACTTCTATAAAGTTCTTCATAGGTTCTGATTGCTTCGTTAGAAGTATCTTCAAGTTCTATAGAAGCCTTAGCCAAATGACCCCAAGCTATAGTATTTTCAGGAAATTCTTTAAGAATATTTTTTGCATGAAGTTGACACTTTTCATAATTCTTAATAGCAAAGTAAGCCTGAACAAGTACTTCACGCAGCTGCCTGTCTCTCTGTATAGGCTGTTTTTTAAGCAAAGCCTTTTCAGCATATTTAATAGCCTTAGTAAACTTGCCCGCAGCTAAGGCTTTTTGAGCATTTGTTAAAGGATCTCCGCCAATTAAAGCTAAATCAGGTAAGAACTGTAAAACAAATACAAATATAGCAATACCCAAAACCAAAACAGCTACCAGAATAATCCATATTAAATACAAATGCAGCCAGAGACCGTATCTAAAACGTTTATAATCAGGCTGATTTACAAGGAATTCATTTTCTTTATCAACAAAATAATCAAAGATTTCTTTTGCTTCAGTATATTTTTCCTGTTCATATAGAATTTCCAGCTTAGTCCAAAGTATATCTCTCTTAATTTCTGAGCCAACTTTATTATCAGGCATAACAATTTCAAAGTATTTCAATACCTGGTCATAATCTGGATCTTTTTTCAACAAATAACATCTGCCTATATAGAACGGAGCTTCTGGAAACATAGCAGGCTTATAATTATAAGCTTCTTTCAGCAACTTCAATGCTTTCTCATAATCTTCAGCATTATGCAAATCAACCCCTTGTCTATATACATCTTTTACATGTTTTTCGTATTTTACTTTATCTTCTAAATCCGCTTTTCCAGGGTATTTAGGATATACTTTTTCCAGTTCTTCTAAGTTAGACAATGCTGTGTCTATATCGCCTTCCTTAAACTTAGCTTTCGCAGAAGCAAGCAATTCATCTGCTTTTTTAATTCTTTCTTCTTCAGGATCTTTTTCATCCTTAATCTCTTTTTCTTCTTCTTTTTTCGGCTTCAAAACTTCTTTTTGCTCTGGTTCGTCAAAATCTAATTCATCATCATCAAAGTCGAAATCACTGGATTCTTTTGATGATTTACTTTCTTTCTTTTCTAGCTTAGCATCTGTCTGAGTCTTTTCTTCTTTTATTTCGCTCTCTTTAATTGGCTTTTCCGTATCTTCTTTAGGAACAGAAGCAATATCAATCTTTGATAATTCAGCCAAATCGTCATCAACATTGACATCACCAGTATCAGAATAATCTTCTTCCTCTGTATCAGATTGCATTTTGTAATTGGAAAAATCAACACCATCTTCACTTACTGTAGGATCATTTTCAAAAGGACTTACAGGAACTTCTACCTCATCATTATCATAGGCTATTGGGGTAGAACGAACCAAAAAGTTGCAGTCTTTAGTTATTTTCTTGGCTGTAGCAACTCCATACTGCTTACAGTTATAAAGGAATTGAAAATCATTAAATACAACTGGAGATTCGGGCATTGCTTCCAAAACTTTACTCATTTGGTCAAAAGCTTGAGAAATATTACCTTTTCTGAATAAAATCTTAGCAAATACGTAATTTGACATAGCTTTTCCATTATTGGAAATAGCTGTGGAAATATACATTGAAGCCCTGTCATAATCACCTTTTTGGAAGGCAATATCAGCGAGAATAGTAAATATAGCTGGATCATCAGGACTAACTTTTGCTTGTTTCTGAAGTTTTAAATTGGTTCGTTCAAGCAGATCTATTTTTAATGATCTCAGTTTAGAATCCAATATAAGACCAGATAACTCGCGCTGCATAAGTTCATTATAAGCCTCACCATACATTTGAGCGCTCATAAAGGTTCTCAGCGTCTGATAATCACTATTATCAGCAAAGGATACCCCTGATATAAAAACTAATATTAATAGTACCAGCCAGATTTTTTTCATTCAAATAAATTAGCACCGCAATACTGACAAGTGTAAGCTCCCTGAGCATTTCCTTTTCCGCATGCCGGACAAGGAATTTCGCCTTCTGCTAGTGCAGGTGCTTCTTCTCCTGAGTCTGTAGTAGTTTCTGTAGGTTCGCCAAATTCATTTGTTTCAGGATTTTCAAGGCCTGAATCTGCATTTTGATTAGCAAACATTTTTTCCATTACAGCAGCAGCTTCATTTGCTGCTTGAGCAGCATTCCACTTCTGAACTTTTTCATAAGCAATCTGTGCAGCTTTCAAACCATTTTGGAAAGCTACATTATAAGGATTATTCTGTAAAAAGTTTGCATAAATATCAAGCAGTTCCTGTAAACGATTCTGCTTTTTATAAACTTCCAGCAGGATGGAATGAACATATTCATTATTAATGTCATTATTGATAACCTGTTCACAAAGCTGTAAACAATTATCATACTGTCTCATTTTAAGGTAAACATTAGCAACACCAAGCAAGAAAGATGGGTCCGGAGAACCGATTTCCATCATTTTCTGGAAAACTTTCATAGCTTTATCATCAGAACGGTTCTTTTTCAGATAGTAGTTTCCTAAAGGCTTAAGAACTTCAACATTATCGTGGTCAAGATTAAGCCATTGTTCAAGTATACCCACACCTTCTTCATTAAGATTCTTCTGTTGTGCATAATAAGAACCCAGTAAAGAAACAAGCGCTATATTCCTAGAATCTTTTTTATATAAGTTTAACAACTCTGTTAAAGCTTCTGGAGAAAGACTTCTTTGCCCAAGATATGCATAACCAAGCCAAGTATGAGCTTCTTCGCTCTTCGGAGCTAAAGTTATTAAATGCTTACACTCACCAATAGCTCTATCGTAAGTACCTTTTTTCAAATAACATTGAGCAAACAATCTGGTTATTTCTAAGGTATCTGCCGGAGTCAAATATTCAGAATGTCTTACATCCAACAATTCTTTTATGGCATCATCATATGATTCACGCTTAAAAGCAGCTCTTGCGCCCCTGATTTTTGCATCTTTATTGTATATGGGCATTTTTTTATGCATAACCCAAGCAACCCATCCCAACAGAATAAATACGGCAAAAATTATGATTTTATCTAAAAAGACAACACCTGACTTTGCCAATTTATCATTGATTTCGGGGTAATCAGGGTCAGAATCTCTGATATCCTTAAAATATCTATATGCTAACGAGTTTTCACCGGCATCAAGCTTTATAGAACCTAAAACAAATTTAGCACGGTTGTTTTCAGGCTGTTTAACAAGCTGTTTATTCGCATACTTTTCAGCTTCTTCAATATTACCAGTATTGTAATAAGCTTCAGCCAGATAGCTATAAAGCTGAATATCCTGTTCTTCCGGAAGCTTTTTTAGAATTTTTATAACATCTTCATAATCGCCTGAATTACGTGCAGTTACAGCACTTTGCCAGTTTGCAGCATTTTCCTGATCTGTTTTAACCTTTTTAAAAGCTTCATCTAGCTGGTTTTTATATTTAGAAAGAGCTTTATCTGCTTCAACTAGTGCCAAAGCTTTATTCAAAGAAGACAAAGTATTAGTAAACTTTTTATCAGCTTCTTTTACTTCCTTTGTAAAGAAATTTTCACCACGTTCGATATAACCCAAAAGAATTCTTTCGCGATCTTCTTTCTTTAAAGGAACTTCACCAAGGTCAATCTTACTTAAGAGAGCTTTTGTCTTGGGTTCTAATTCTTGTAACTTTTTCTTTGCACTATCATTTCCAGGATATTTTTCAACAAGTTTAACAAGAACTTCACGGGCATCTAACCAATATCCATCTCTAATAGCCTTATTTGCAAGGCCTATTTGCTTATTAATCTCAACTTCATCATCAAACTCAATCAATTTATTTTGTATTTCTTCATTTTCAGGTTGATATTCTTCAGCCTTTTTTAATAGGTTTTTGGCTTTATCATAATCACCAGATTTTCGAGCAGTCTCTGCCTGTTTAATTAGATTCTTAACATTATTATCAATATCAGTTTTTATCTTGTGGAGAAGTTCTTTTGCTTCAATATTTTTATCAAATTCAAATCTGAAAGCGAAATCTGCATCAACCTTAGCTTTATCTAAGTCACCGCGTTCATAAGCTATTTGAGCGACAATATAAAAAAGTTCGCCCATCTCTTTGTTTTCATATTTAGAACGCTTATCTGTATTTTTAGAGAGAATAAATTCCCCCTGTTCATAAGCTTCATCTTTTTTATCTGTTTTTAACAGTTCTTTAACAGATTCAAGCCCCATTTTTAAATTGCTGGGCTGAACTCTTAAAATTTCTTTGCGAATCTCAGCTTTTTCTGTTGGATTAGCTATCTTTTGATAATCTTCTGTTAAAATCTTTAAATATTCTTCAGCATAGGTAGGATTATCTGGTTCTACGCCATTTGCTTTGCGAAGCATCTTGGTCATTTCTTCTCGTTTACCCTTGAGTCTAAGCAAACGAGCAGCATTATAACAGGGTTCACCCCATTTGGGTTCCAAAGCCATAGCCTTCTTTAACAAGACGACAGCCTCATCAAAGCGACCTGATTCAAGACAAAGAACGCCCTTACGATTAAGTTCTCTTGCTTCGCTGCTTTGAGCGTAAACAGAGTTACAAAAATTCGTATTACTAGATAAAAGAGATACAAATAAAACTGATAATAATAATGATTTTTTTAAGCGGTTCATGACAGCCTCTATTTTTTTAGTATGACCGCTTATAGTTTATGATATTTTTGTAACTTTTGCTAGTGCTTTTAGTGCACATCTTCTAACATCAGGATCAGTATCTGCTGTAAGGTCTTGTAGAACGTCATTGAACTGCAATGCACCAATTTCACCAAGTGCCCAAGCCGCTGATGAACGCATTTGTTTATGAGAAGACTGAATCATCTGCTTCAAAGTTACGATTGCACCAGTTCCTCCCAGTTTCCATAATGCAGTTGCGGCATTGCTTCGAACACGGTTATTAGGATCATTCAAAAGCGGTAATAAAAGTTCCACTGCCTGTGCGTCATTCAGCAATCCAACAGCTTCAACAGCATTTGCCCTAACTCTAGAGTCAGAATCTCTTAATCCCATAGCTAAAAGCGGTAAAGTCTGGGGAATCGCAGCAAGTCCAAGACATCTTATCATCATAGCCCTGTTCCTAGAGTTTTCTTCTCTAGTATACTTTTCTGTTAATCTTGCCATAGCAATATCAACACTAAGCTTTAAAGCAACAGCTACAATAGTTTCCCTAATGGCAGGTTCTTCTTCTCTGACGAAAGCTTCGATAAGACTAGCTATTACTCGCGGAGATCCAACTTTCTCTATACTTAAAACAGCTCTATTTCTTACTGTTGGGGAAATATCGTTCAAAAGCCCAACCAGTAAATCTAAAGAACGTTCTTCTTTTATTTCGCCTAGAATATAGGCGGCTGAAGCACGTTTTCTTGTATTGGGGGAACGAAGTTCTTCCGCTAAGTTGCTTAATCCATAGCGAACACCTCTTTCCCACAAGGCTTTAATAGCATTAGCTCTAACTCTATTATTCGAATCATTAACTAATGCTTTAAGCAATTCTGTTATTTCAGGTGTATCAATGTATCCTAATGCTTCCACAGCATTAGAACGGACTCTATCGTCATTATATTCTAAAAATGCTCTTAATAAAGGAACAAATTCCATTGACTTGTAATTGCCAATAGTCATTACTGCAGTTGCAACTAAAGATGTGTCTTCTTCTTTTCTCAAGAATTCACACAAAGCATCTTTAACAAACTGGTAGTTGCGTTTATTCAAAGCATATAAAGCTTCATGCCTTAAAATTCCGTTGGGAGAATCTAAATATGCAACAATCATTCTTACTACATCTTCGCTGTCACTTCTCTTAGAAGCTTTCATAGCCGCAATAACTATTTCAGGCCGACCATCGCGAAGGGCTTCAAGCAAGAATTCGTCGACATCTGACATATCATATTTCATTATGCTTTTCAGACAAAACAGACGAACACTTTTATCTTTATCCTGGAACAACTTCTTTAATGTGGTCTTATCCATTTGGTTAACCTCTGGCAAATCTAGTTGGATTCTGTTTCATCTGCTAAAGATATTTCAAAATCTCTTACTTTATTTGATAAATCAGTAACGATAACTTTTTCAGGACTGATAGAAGCTAGTTTATAATTAGTCCTTCTTACTTTATTTCCTACTCTGGTAAGCAATATTTCATTAGAATTGCGAAGTATAGCGATTTTATCATTACCAACAGTGTAAAAACCGTGATAAGAAATATCGGGTTTGTCAATCACTTCTTCAACAACTTCTTGAACAATCTCAACGAAAACAGGTTTTTCTATTTCTTTAAAAACATTGCGGCCGTCTGCGAAGGGGTATGCAGTGTTTCCCCTGAATCTTTTATCTATATTTTCAGAAATTGTTGGAAAACTTGGAACAGTCATAGGAGCAGGAGCTGAAAGATTAGCAGAAGCAGCAGCAGTTTTTGATGCTGGTGAAGCAGAAGAAGCCTGTGAAGATTGCCCTCCTTTTTTGCCTATTCCCTGTGCCTGGAGTTCCTTAGCTCTTCTCATAGGTTTAAATACTTGTGCATCCAAAAAAAGGATGATCAATACTATAGCAATGCCAATAGACATTACCTTATTCTCTTTTATTAAATCTGTTAAGCTTTTATTTTTCATAATAATTCTACCCTAATATTATGACTTGAAAAAAGTAGATAATGTAAGTTTCATACTTATATTACCGTGCTTATCACTTACAGGCGCATTTATTTCAAGATTACTTATCTTTACAAGCCGGCCCATTGCATTTTCTACTTCCCATAAAAATCTTTTCATCTTGTTATACTGGCCAGTAACAGTTGCATTAAACTTAAATTCAAGATACTTACTGGTTTCTGCCGACTGAGTTGGAGAATCATAAGTCGAATTCTGAATCAGTATATCCAGAGCCTTAGCTTTACGCTGAACCTGTTCGATAAAGATCGTATAGTTATCAGATTTTTCTAAAAGCTTTTCGAATTTTTCATTAACTTCATCTTTCTTTTGATCTAACTGAATATTAATATTTTTTAACTGTTCTTGACGATTAGCCAATTCCTCTCTTGCTTCAGCATACTTTTTCTGAAGTTCAGCTAATTGTTTATTTTTAGATATAGCTTCATTCTTCTGTCTAGTGCTTACAGAGCCAAAATAATAAACCATACCCAGAATACATAAGATTATGATCCCGTAGGTAACAACCCGTTCTATTATAGATTGTATTTTTGTCTTCACGATGTTTTCCCTTTACTGCCTTGGAGATGGTTTATACTGAAACTCTAATATAAAGTTCTGAACAATTCGTTCTGAAACAACAGCACTCTGATTACTTCTCAAGCTGGCCTTGAACTTGCCACTGCGGTTCAATCTGTTTGTAAATTCAAGAATATCCTGAATAGTAGAAGCTTCACCATTAATTGTAAAACGAACATTCAGAGTATTTAACTTTTTAGGATTCAAATCTTTTAAGACAACACTGTCTGGAACACATGATTCCAAAGAGTTTAAAAATACCACAACATCAGTAGCAGGAGTATCAAGATTCTTATTTATAAACTCAATACTTTTTCTTACTTCATTAATTTTATTAGCATCAGGTTTTTCATTGTTTATTTCAGAATATTTATTTTCTAATTCTCTTTTGCTTTCTGCAATCTTTTTATCAATACCTGCAAAAGTAGCCTTATTCTTAATCATAGTTGTTCCAATAGCAGCTATAGTTATAATTATTGCCACTATTGCAAAGAATATTCCCACATTATCACGCGGAGAACTTCTATATTCATCGGGAAGCAAATCAAATCTGTATTTCATACATTACTCCCTGCAAAAACAGCCGCATGCTGCTGCCAAAGAATTCTTTTCTGCATCACCGACAGCGTTGCCATTTGCATATAACTGATATAAATCACAAACTCTTCTGACTGGGGTATTAAGATTTGCAGCCAGCAGTACGCTTATGTTTTCAAAATTGGCGCCACCGCCAGATATTATAATTTCATGAATAGTGAATTCTCTGTATTTGGTGAGATAGAATTCTATTGTATTAAATATTTCACGGCAAAGAACAGAAAATACATTTTTAATAACAGTATAATTATATTGAACTTCCTGTTCCGGTGAGAATTCTGGCAGGAAGAATATTTCGTTTCGCTTAAAATTATCTGCATCTTCTTCCGGCACATGGAAATGGCGGCTGATCTGACGCGTAAAATCGTAGGCTCCTACAGGTCTATTCTGCATAGTTTTTAAGAGACCTTCCTTGAAAACACCTATTGAAGTTGATTCATGACCAAGCTGAACAAGACAGATATTCTTGCCTTTATTATCCGGGCTGACCAGATAATCTTCAATCAGATTTGCAACATTCAAGAAATTAGTGTCTATAGCAACCGGATTCAAACCTGTTTTCTGAACAATACCACCTATTTCAAGAAGATTATTCTTCAGAATAGCCATTATATAAGTGATTTCATCGTCTTCATAGTTACCTAATGACCGATGAACCACATGCCAGTTATCGTAAGGAAGAGGCATAATTGGTTCCAGATCTTCTCTAATAGCATCTTCTGTTTCTTTTTTAGAGTATCTTGGAGGAGCTATAAGCATTTCAGAAATTGAAGCATGATCAGGAATCATTAAAAGAATATTTTCATTAGAAATGCCAGCTCCTTTTGCTAATGAAGCAATATTATTTTTTACAGGAACTGCATCCATAATAGGAAGCTCGATATAAGTAGATGCAACATAATCTTTAGGAGTATTGACAGACAAACACTTTTTTAAACGTATTTCTCCTGAAGTCACTGACTCTAAGGTTAATAAACGTGTTTCGTATGTTCCTACTTCTAAAACTGTTTTTAACTTTGCCATGAATTTAATTTCCCATATGGATAGTAATATATTCTTCTACCGGAACTTCACCAGCCAATACCTTTTCAAGGCAGCAGCCGGACAAAGTTCTGACTTTGTGGTCTCTCAAATATTTATTAAGCTCAATCGTTGTTCTACGTTGGCTTATCATTTCTTTCAACTCAGGATTTACTTCGATAACTTCATACAAACCTGTTCTGTCTCTGAAACCAGAGTTATTGCACTTCTTGCAGCCTTGACCACGATACAAAGTATAACCTTCAAGATCCTTCATTTTAAGACCCAGGCTGGCTGCAACATAAGGAGTGATTTCTATCTCAGTTTTGCAGGACGGACATATCTTTCTGACCAAGCGCTGACCAACAAGCAGACAGAGAGCTGAAGCATAGAGGTAAGGGTCAATACCTATATTTTCAAGACGGCTGATGGTTTCAATAGCTGTATTAGCGTGAATTGTCGAGAAAACCATATGACCTGTCAAAGCAGCTTTAATTGTGATTTCTGCAGTTTCATAGTCACGAATTTCTCCGACCAGTATGATATCAGGGTCAAGACGCAATATAGAACGCAAACCTTTTGCAAAGGTCAAAGAACGATTAGGATCGTTCTTATTTTCCATAACCTGCATCTGATGAACGCCTGGAATCTTGAATTCAACAGGGTCTTCAATGGTAATAATCTTTTTCTGACGGCTATTGATAAGAGAAAGAGCTGAATAAAGAGTGGTTGTTTTACCAGAACCTGTTGGACCGGCTAACAAACAGAGTCCCCAGGGACGTCCGATATTATATTCAAAAACATGTAAATCGTCTTCTGCAAAACCTAAAGTCTGTAGATTCAAATTAACACGTCCAGAATCCAATACACGGATAGTGCAGTTCTGACCATAAATTGAAGGAAGAATCGCAACACGGAATTCTATGTTCTGATTCTTGACTCTCAGTTTAAAGTTGCCGTCTTGAGGCATGAATCTTTCGGTAATATCAAGATTGGCCATAATCTTGATACGAGAAATAACAGCCTGATGAGCAGATGCTTCAATAGGCAATATATCATAAAGAATACCGTCAATGCGGTATCTGACCTGCATAATCTTTTCAAAACATTCGATATGAATGTCTGATGCACGCATTTTAACAGCATCAAGAATAATCTTGTGAACAAGAGTAACGATTGCTGTCTGGTCAGATTCTCTCTTTAATTCTTCAAGGTTTGCTTCAGGTGTTCTGCTGACAATGCTATCGCTGTAAGCTGATTCATTATTACTGAATTCCAACTTAACATCTTTTAAAAGGTCATCAATAGCAACATTTTCAAGAACATTCTGAGGTCTGTAGAGAACATCATTTATAATATGAAGAATCTGTGTCTTAGTCGCCAGAACCCATTTAATAAACATGAACCCGGTTGCCATCTTAATGCTGTCAAACATTCTAGTGTTAGTCGGGTCAAAAATAGCTATTGTTAAAGATTTGGGTTCTTTTCGAATAGGTATAAACTTATAGGTTTTAATCAGGCTTTCAGGAATCTGTCTGACTAATTCAGTATTAAGTTCTATTGAATCTAAGTCTATGAATTCAACACCATGCTGAATTGCCAACCCTCTATAAAGTGTAGGTTCATTTACAGCACCCTGTTTAATAAGGGTTTCGCCAATCATATGCTTTTCAATTGGCTGCTGCTTTAAAGCTTCATCCAATTGATCGCGCGTGATGGCATTCATCTCGATGAGGATTTCACCGATTCTCTTGCGTTTGAAAAAATCATTAACTACTAGATCCATTAGATAGTCTACCCTTCCTCAAGCATATCGACAAAGCATATGATTTAATTAACTCATATTTACAAAAAAATTATTCTTTAACAAAAATATCAATAAAATCAAGTGATCTGGTTGCAGTTTCTGGAGATGCAGGTGCTGCAAAATTAAATGGTCTTACATCATAAGCATCATATTTACCATTTCCGTCAGTATCAATATATGCCCAGTCAGTTTTTACATCACAATAATCTTTACTAGCATCAATGAAGCAATTCCCTGGGCCAAGAATCAGACTGGCAGTTCCTATTGCTGCGCCAGTCACCGGGTCTTCAAGAACTGGTCTGGAATTTAAATATTTTATATTGCTTCTTCTGACCCATTGTCCGCTAATACACTGAAGCGGGCCATTAACCAGTTCATCAAAGGGGTCGCTTAATCCCTCAACTTTTTTTACACCGTTGTCTTTCAAATCGACCATTGCCGGACCTCGCTGGTTATCAGCTCTAAACTGATTTATAGCTTTTTTAATGGTTGCTAAATTGCTTTGAAGAACTGACCTTCTAGATTCAATAACATAATCATTGTAATAAGGAACAGCTACACCTACTAGAATAGATATAATAGCGATAACAATGAGAAGCTCAATAAGAGTAAAGCCTTTTTTATTCATATTATTCCTCACCAATCTTCATATTTAGTACCATCAACAGAGATATTATAACCTCGTCTAGTATAGTAATCGTTTTCGTCAACAGCATAAGCTGGGATACAGGAAACATCGAAGACACCTTTCCACGCTGGATAATCAGGATCAATCGCTCCTGTATTTCCCTTAGTAAAATCTTCATTTTTATAACTTCTTGTAGTATTAGCTTCTCTGAAATTATAGGCTGCTTTGCAGGAACCAGAAGCCACATGAACAAGCCAGCAGGGTCTGCCAACAAAGGGGTCCTCAGGAATTCTATCTAAATACATTTTAGGAATAAAAGTAGCCCTCTGAATTCCATCCTTATCATATATTACATCAACAGGGACAGGATAATCTGCTTTATTGCCCATAACATAATAATGAGGGTCAGATGGGTCGTTTATATCCCTTTTGCAGGAAACCAAAGCTTCTAATGAAGGTGGACATAAGTTACAATAAGGCACGGTATCAAGCTTGTCGTAGCCATATTGGGCAACTACAGCATTTCGACAGTCTCTGCGCCATAATTTTACAGCTTCGCGAATAGATTCCAAAGAAGTCATTAATTCTTCTTCTTTTGAATTACTGTAAGATATTTCAGCAATAGGAACACTGGCAGAAGCTATTATAGCCAGAATAGCTATAACAATAAGCATTTCCATCAGAGAGAAACCTTTTGTTTTTTTACCATTCATCGGTATTACTCCCATCTAAAGCTATGCCAACTCCTCTGGAAACAATATCTTTAACACCTCTTAAACCAGGATAATATTCATTTGAATACCATTGGTCATAAGAGTAATCAGGAAGTTTAGGTTCATTGTTGTCAAATGCAGGAACATAACGGAATTCAACGGTTGGATACCAGTCATGGAAAGGATGCACTGGACCTGAAGCCACTCCTTCGCCTGGACTTCTATCACAATTCCTGTAAAAAGGTCTTTCTAGACTAATTTTACCTTCGGGGCCGAAATTAATAAATGGAAAAAGATGATCTCCCGAACCATCTGTATACGACAAATCTATTCCATTAAAATCTGCGTAAGGATTATTATTCCAGATTTCTTTGGGACTAGCAGGATAACCATATCCTTCACTAAGTTTTGTTATAAAAAGACTTATAAAATTTTGTCTTTCTTTCGGATCTGGAGTTAGATTAGTTATCTTTTCTATACCTTTAACTCTGACAATAGTTCTAAAACCTTCTTCAAAATCGGTAGTGGAATGATGAGATTTTGTACCGTTAATAGCAGCTCTGACATCAGTAAGAATCTTTTTCAAACGCTTTTCCTTACTTCGCTGCTGAAAAATCTTATATGTAGAAAAAGCCATTGTGGCAATGATAGCAATGATAAAAGTAATAACAACCAACTCAACTAAGCTTAAACCTCTTTTGTTGTTGAGCAAAGAAAAAGTCATTACATTTTTATCATTGCTTTTCCACATTAATTTTTGCTATCCATAATTGGAAGGAAGATATTAGTTGATTTCATAATATCTATAGCTCTCTGGAGCTGAGTATCGTAAGGATTGACAACATATTCTTCAAGCTTGCCATGAGCCAAGCTATCAGGAGGTTCTACAAAACCGCTGAGCTTATGAGTTTCAGAAGCATTTCTATTGATATAGTTAATAAGAATAGAACCTGAAGCCAATTCAGCAGTATAGGTGTCTGTAGCTGTTTTATCCTGATGTGAGGCATTGCTGAGAAGCTGCAAATATTTCTGATCGTCTTCAATCTTCTTTTTGATTTCTTCAGTCTTTGATTCATCAAATTTTGGAAGATCTACTTCGATATCAGGTTTAATACCAGTTTTATGAATATTTACGCCTGATGGAGTGTAATAAAGTGCTGTTGTAAGAGCCATTGCAGAACCATCATTCAAAGAAATAACAGTCTGTACAGAACCCTTGCCGAAAGATTTTTTACCTAGAAGCAAACCGCGTTTGTTGTCTTTTATAGCACCAGCAACAATTTCTGATGCAGAAGCAGAACCTTCGTTAATAAGAACAATAAGAGGAAGAGTTGGATGATATTTATAGAAAGAACTGTAAGTGTTCTTTTCACCATCTCTGCCCTTGATAGAAACGATGTCGCCCTTGGCAATAAATTTTCTGCCAACTTCTACTGCAGCAGTCAATAAGCCGCCTGGATTATTGCGGAGGTCAAGAATTATAGACTTAACGCCATTCTTTTCGAGATTGATGAGAGCTTTTTCCAAATCTTCAGAAGAAGTCTGGAT
>JAFXRA010000028.1 GCA_017526725.1 Candidatus Rifleibacteriota bacterium | reverse complement strand
GCAGCAACGGGGATGTTCTTGTCCACGTTGGCATCTGCGGCCATGAGTGATTGCTGCTCCTCCAACTTCTTGTTGATGCGTTGCAAATAGATTTTGGCACCCTTATGGTCCTTTTCCTTTTCCAAAACCTGCTCCACCAGCTCCTTGGCTTTCTGGTAGTCTTGCGGCACCGCATTGCCTTCATAATAAATGACGGCCAACTTCATCATTCCTTTGGTGTTACCTTGGGCAGCAGACTTCTGGCACCATTCCAAGGCCTTCTTCTCATCAACAGCCACCCCATTGCCCTGAGTGTAGCAGGCAGCCAGATTAGCCTGTGCGAGGGCATGGCCCTGCTCTGCCGCCTTTTGATACCAATAGAATGCTTGGGAAATTGTTACTCCTATATATTCATTGCCGTTTGTCACTCCAGTTTCATAGCAAGAAGCAACCTCATATTGCGCTTCTGAATCTCCTTGTTCTGCCTTATCCATCAACTTATCAAAATAGGTTTCTTCAAAAAAAGAACCATTCTTTAAAGAACGTTTTGCCTCTTCATTTCCTTTGGAAGCTGCTTTTGAAAGCCACTCATAGGCTTGTTTTTTATCTCTTTTAATTCCATTCCCAATATAGTATTTAATGCCTAGTTGATACTGGGCGTTGTCATCACCTAATTCTGCTGCAAATTTAAGCCACTCAATATAATTACTTTGCTTACTAAATTTTTGATAAACGCTCAAAACCCTCTCTTTAACTTGTTCCTGTCCCTTTTCAGAAGCTTTTTGATAATAACATAACGCTTCTTCTGAGTTAAAATCTGTTTCAACGTTGTTTTCCCAGCACATTGCTAAATTATACAATGCATCAATATTACCTTTTTCTGCTGCTTCTTTATAACAGTTTATGGCTTCCCCTAAATTTCTTGTCGTTCCAATCCCTTTTTCATAATAATCCCCAAGCATCATTTGTGCAGGAACATATCCTTGTTCTGCAGACCTTTTAAACCATTCAAATGATTGAACGGGGTTAATTTGCGTCTCTTCGTTATTCCCAAAATACAACCCCAGTTTATATTGAGCCTCTGCATTGCCGTTCTCGGCAGCTTTTCTATACCAATAATATGCATCATAATCGCTTTTTGTGACTACGAAGCCTTTTTCATAATGCTTTCCTAATTCATAATGTGCTTTTGCAATACCCTGCCTGGCAGCTTTCTCGTACCAATAAATCGCCAGGTGCTCATTTCTCAAGACACCATTACCAGTTTCATAGCAAACCGCTAACTCAAATTGAGCATTTGCATCGTTATTCTCCGCCTCTTCCTTACATTTTATAAAATAGTTTTCATTCGAGGCTTCAAAATCTACATCGGCATCATTGGCTTTAATATTGTTCTCGGATTTTTTAGAATCAAGGTTTTCCTTAACATCTGCGATCGTTTGCTTTTCTGTTTCGTCATGTTGAACAGACTGCGATTCTATATGTTCTATCTCATCTTTATTATTTTTCTCATTCCCTTTATGAAGTTGTATATTATTTATCTCAACTTCAGCAGCTTCTTTATAATTTTGATCTGTTATTTTCTTAAACCAATAAATAGCATCATTTTCGTTTTTCGTTACTCCAACACCGTTTAAATAACATCTGCCTAATCCATATTGTGCTTTTGCAATCCCTTGTCTTGCGGCTTTTTCATACCAATGTATTGCCAAATGCTCATTTCTCAAAACACCATTGCCGGTTTCATAGCAATAAGCCAACTCACACTGTGCTTTTGAATCTCCTTGCCCTGCTGCTTTTTTATACCAATAAGCAGCTCTCGTAACGTCTTTATCTACACCTTTCCCATAATAATAACAATTGGCCAACTCATATTGCGATTGCGGATTGCCTTTTTCAGCGGTCTCTTTCTGATTTTTGAAATACAAAGCTTCTTGTTTTTTAAACAACAATTCCAGTTCTACAAGCTTGTCTCTCGAATCTTTATAGTCTTTTTCAGCAGCCTTTTTATACCAAAAATATGCTTGATCATTGTCAATTGCAACTCCAACACCATATTGATAACAATGTGCTAATTCGTATTGCGCCACCAAATGGCCTTTTTCAGCAGCTTCTTTATACAAAGAAAAAGCTTTGGAATCATCTTTTCCATAATAACAATAATTAGCTAATGCATATTGTGCTTCTACATAACCTTGTTCCGCCGATTTTTCATACCAGTAAGCAACCTTAGAATTGTTTTTAGCTGTACCTTTTCCAAGCAAATAGTATTCTGCCAATTCATACTGTGCTTTTGCATTTCCCTGTTCCGCAGCCATTTTGCATTTGTTGAAATTAATTCGTTCTGTTTCTTCGTATTCTTTCAACGCAGCATACTTCATTTCTAAAGCAGAACAGTCCTTGGTCATTTGCTGTAATTTTTGATCGAGTTCCGAAATTTGTTCTTCTAAAACAGTTACCTCCCGCCTTTTCTTTTTGCAGCTCTCAATCAACAATTCCTCTTCTATTTCCATTTTTTCTAATCTTTTATCCAGATTTACGATATTTTTCTCTTTATCAGTAATTTCCCCTTTCATTTTGTCAAGTTTATTTTGGGCAGTTATAATGTCATTCTTGGCATTACCAATTTGTGAAGAAATTTTCTTTTTCAGGCTTTCAGCTTCCTTAATTTGTTTATTAATTTCTGTAATATCATTTTTTAATTCTTCATATTCTTTAGACTTAGTCAATATTGATTCATTAATGATTCTTTCTTTATCATTTTTAACCTTATTAGCCAATAAAATGCGCAATGACTTTGCAATAGAAGTATCTGTAATACTTTGAATTATTTTTTCTGCTTTATCAAAATTCTTTTCATGGTTATGTAAGCCTTCACTGTAAAGGTAAAACTTTATAACTTTAACTTCATCAGCAAGGTCAGCTCTCGGAGACGCTTTATCATCCTCAACAGAAGTCAATATCATCCAGGCATCTTTGCTTCCTTCGCTAGCTTCCTTATAAGAATTATATGCATCTTCCAAGGACTGTTTAACTCCACAACCATATAAAAAAAATCTTGCTCTCTTTAAACACGCATTTGCTGAACCAAGTGCGGCTGCTTTATCATACCAGTAAAAAGTAGCTTCATCTAAGTCTTCTAACAAATCTTTATAACAATCGTTAAAATAAAATCTGTTATAGTAAAGGGCATCTGCAACACTGTGAATGTCTGCTTTATTATTACGGTGAGCACCACCCAAAAAATTCTCTAATACTTCTAAAAGTCTAAGCATTTTTCGCGCAGTTATTGTACTCAAAGAGTTATCATTATCGCCTAAGCTTACAATACGCTTGTAAATGGATTTTGCCTGAATTATGTTATTTTCAGAGAAATCTTCAGATTTAGCTAACAACAATCTATTAGCATCTTTAATCTGCTTATAATTTGATGTAGTTACATTGATTTCATTTCCCATGATTTTTCCAATCCTTATTTTCTGTAACTTTCCAATAGCTTCACGAATCGCTTTTTATAGCCCTAATGCCATTATTGTTTACAAATAACTTAATCCGAAATTAACATATTTAAGTATTTATTTGCCAGATCCAGATTCTTTTTTACGCCTATTCCATGCTTTAAACAAAGTGCATATTTGTATAATGAGTCCTTATCACCTTTTTGAGCTTTGTTCATAAATTCAATAACCCCTGATGAAACAACCTCCAACTCTTCAAATTCATTTAAAACTGCATACTTCATTTCTAAAGCAGCACAGTCATCAGCCATTTTCTTATATTTTTGATTGAGTTCCAGTATTCGTCCCTCTAAAGACGCTAACTCATTTTTCTTATTGTAACAACTTTTGTACAGTGAACTTTCTTCGGATGTCATTTCTTGTAATCTTTTACTTAACGTTTCAAATTTTTTTTCTTTGTCAGCAATCTCTCCATTAATTTTATCAAGTTGGTTTTGGGCATTCGCAATATCATTCTGTACATTTTCTAATCCAGAAGAAATCTCGTGTTTTAACCTTTCTGCTTCTTTAATTTGCTCATTAATTTCTGTAATATCATTTTTTAAATCTTCATATTCTTTGGACTTAGCCAATATTGATTCATCAATGATTTTTGTTTTATTATCTTCAATTTT
>JAFXRA010000321.1 GCA_017526725.1 Candidatus Rifleibacteriota bacterium | reverse complement strand
TGAAACCCACCAGATTGCCAGTTAACAGGAATGCCAGCATACATAAATGCTTGCTGCAAAGCATTATACCATCGAGTGTTTAGTCTTAATGGCACTGCAATTTTCAGTAGGGTTTGCCTATTCATTTACGTTTTGTTCTTTGCCTACTACGAAGATTTTCTAATGCTTTAATAATTTTAGAAATTTCATTTTGTGCATGATTTATCTGTTTCTCATCACGTGAGACTTCTAATAATGAAGTAAAGTTCTTTTTTGCTTTTTGATAATAGTCTATCGCAAGTTCGTGATGATCTTTAAAATCCTTAACCAGTATGTCTCCAAGGAGTTTCTGCGCATCTGGATGATTTTGGTCAGCAGACTTCTTTAGCCAAAATATGGCAGAAATAGTATCCTTTTTCAGATACATCCCTTCATTATAGATCTTACCAAGTTTATATTGTCCGTATGCCCAATTATGATTAGCAGACTCTTGAAAATTAGCGATAGTGTTCCCTATATCACCTTTTTCCTTATATATATTTCCCAAAAGACTGAAAGCACTTGCATTATCATTCTTAATGGCTCGATCGCACCACCTAATCGCTTCTTCCAAGTTGTGGCTTTGCTTATAGTAAAACGCAAGTTTTGATTGGGCTGGAGAGAATTCTAGTTCAGCAGCTTTCTCTAATAATTTCAGGAAATCATTAGCATCTTCTCCACTCTTATATGCCTCTTCCAACTTCAAAGCCTCATTAAAGTAATGTCCGGCTATTAATGCAATCCACTTCTCGATATCGTTTTTCAGTTTCTGTTGTTGTCTCGAAACTTCCCAGAATATAATGTCCTTTTTTTCTTTGTAGTCTTTAAAATGACCAACAAATTCACTATTATCCAAATTTATCAGTACCACATGCCTTAGAGAATCACCCCCAAGATGTTCTTCTGCTATCTTTAATTCTTTATAGGGCCAAGGCTTTACTTGTGAACTTTTGGTTAACATCAGAAGAAAAATCTGGCATTCTTTGATACCGTCAATAATTTTCTGTTCAAATTCAGCTCCAGATTCGATGTCATTGACGTCAAACCAGCAATGTCCTTTTACGCCTTGAATTGTTTCGATTGAGGGAATAATTTCTTCCTCTACGTATTTCTGCTCATCTCTGCTGTAGCTTATAAAAATATTCTTCATGCCATCCTTTTAGTTCATAATCAAACATACAAATTGTATAATAACCTTGCAAATAAAACAAGAGGTAGAACTGAAATTAAATGTTTATGTAGATAATTACATTGAATAATTAACTATGATTATGTTGTTTAAACAATCCATATAGCCAATCAGGAACAAGGAAATTCTCAACTTCTTCAGCATTTCCCTTTTTGATTTCTTCTGGTATTTGCTCTAAGGCATCTTCAATCGTTTCCCTACAGATTTCAAGATAGGTCATTTTCCTAATCTTTTTTACATCACCGTTTTCTTCGAAAGCAATAGCCTTATATCGGTTGCATTCGTATTCCCATTCAGTATAACAATCGTTACAAAAATCAGGATCCTTTTTTAGAAGATGATTCATCATCTTTTTGATATCTGCTTTTTTCATGTTCCTTTTTTATACAATTGAATTCATCTCGTCACTATTCTGCTTAATATGCTATTCAGCTTGTTCAAAAGAGAATCGGCCAGAACCTACTTGGCTATACGTTTGGGCATCCATGTTGCCAAATTTTAGTCGGCCTACTTCTAGCCGTTCACCATTTTTTCTTATAAATTCTTCATTTGTTCCTATCAAATAGGCGATGTCATCAGATGCAGCTTTATAAAGGAAACTGTCTTGATCATAACTTTCTGACAAATAGCGTATGTTATTGTAAAAATCAGGGTCTGTATGTAGGTCGAAAGTGAGATAACTATTTTCGAAGCCAGCTTCCTCCCCAACTTCTTGGTAAAAGCCCTTCAACTTAATAACCCCGTATTCAAAATCGCGCAGTTGCTTCTGTAGTTCGCGGTTCAGGGTGTCGTTTGTCTCGCGGCTACGCCCTTTACGCCAGGCTGTAATTGTGGCACAATTGACTGTCGTAAGCCAATGACGAGCTCGGCTCCATGGGGCATTTGTAGGAATGATTTCAAGATCATCACCTGTAACGAGAGGCTTTAGCTCTTCTAAGATTAGCTTTTGCTCCATGAGCTCTTCAAGCTCAAAGTCCGGAAGTAAAATTTCACTTTCTTTCATATCCTGATTGATTAAATTCCAAATTTACCATATTGTCCTCCCTTTGAAGGCTCATACCAACTCTTTCGATTAAGCCACTGGAATCCGTCTTCGCGTGTAATAACAGCGAGGTCTATGAGTCCGCCGACTGTTTCTTCTTTGAACATTATGTTACGATGTAGTTCTGTCGCTTTGATAAGTGTTTCTGCGAGACTAGCCATTTCCTGAAGCGAGTAGTCTTTTACTGTATCATACCATTTCTGGCGCATGTTTCGATGTCTTTCGTTGAAAGCTGATTTAATAGCCCCATAGCAGTCGGGTATTGATAGATCTAAATCATCTATAAGCCCCCTTTCTGCTAACTCTCTTCTTTTTTCAAGAAAAATTCGAATCATTCCCTCGCATAATTCCTTATTATCTTCGTTTTCGATAAGGTCTTCTGTCAATGTAGCTGTAATATCGGTCTGACCAAAGTATAAGATGTCTGATGGATGTTCATCTGTAATTGTATAAACATTTATGTCTTGTGGATCAATTTTTAACTTTCCATTACGAACACCCTTAATTGTGATATGAACTAATTGAGGAT
>JAFXRA010000320.1 GCA_017526725.1 Candidatus Rifleibacteriota bacterium | reverse complement strand
CAATTATTAAATTTAGGTGGAATCTCACGAGAAGTTGGAATCTCACAGCCTACGGCGGAAAGATGGTTGTCTGTTCTAGTTGCCTCTAACATTGTTTATCTTTTAAAGCCTTTTTATAACAATGTTTTCAAGCGCTCCGTAAAAACTCCCAAGTTATATTTTATGGATTCTGGTCTTGCAGCATACTTAACAGAATGGAATAACCCTCTTGCTTTAAGAAGCGGAGCTATGGCAGGACACTTCTTTGAAAGTTTTGTTATTAGTGAAATAATAAAAAGTTACTATAATCAAGGGATATTAGAACCACCTTTATATTTTTATCGAGATAAGGATATGAAAGAAATAGACTTATTAATTGAAAAGGATGGAATGCTACATCCAATAGAAATAAAAAAACATTCAGACCCTTCAATAAAAGATATAAAATCATTTAATGGTCTAGATAAAATTCCAAATATAATACGTGGAAATGGTGGTGTTATCTGCATGTTTGACAGACTAGCTTCTATTAGTGAAAAGGATAAAATTATTCCTGTAAGTTATTTATAAAAAGACAGCTGGCTATCGCCAGCGTTTTTGTTGCATCTTCCTATGTCTTAACTCCATAAATATTATAAATATTTAATAATCTGGTCAACAATTTGTTCAATTGTTTTTAGGCCTGTATCGACAGTTAAATCATAATTATCCTTAGGATATAAATATTCAAGGGAAGCTTCGGCAGAGCCAATACATCTATTACCTCGTTCTTTCTCGCGTTTTTTTAGAATATCAATATCACAGCTAACCAATACTTTAAAGAAGTCTTTTCCCATAAAGGATTGTAAAATAGCTTCATATATGCGTTTACTTGTAATTACATGATCAACAATTACAAAATAACCATTTTCTAAGGCTTCAGTAATTTTCTGACAGATTGTCGAGTTAGCTTCATAAACATCATCTTCCCAAATTGGTTCATCTGGTGCCATTTTAAAATAATCATCTAAAGCAATAATAGAACATTTTCTTGATGTTTCTAATCGTTGCTTCAGAAGCTTTGCGATAGATGATTTTCCTGATGAAGATGGGCCATTTAGTAATAGTATGTTCATATATTCCCTTAATTTTACAATCTATAGTATAGCCAGCTGGGAAGAAGCTTTAATAGTATAGCAATTAGTTTCCACCTTTTTGAGACTACTAGTTCGGCTTTCTTTTTCCAAATACCTCTAATGATTTGCTTTGCAATTAAATCAACTGGCTCGACCCAGAATAACCCCTCCCCTTTTGCCATCTGCGTGTCAACCAAACCAGGCATTATAGTTGTAATATTAATATTTAATTTTTCTTTTATAGATTTTCTTCTTAAGCCATCCATATAGTTTGTAACGAAAGCCTTGCTGGCATTATAAGCAGGTGCGTCATCAGAACCTCTAATGGAAGCAAGAGAAGAAATAGCAGCAATAGAACCTTTTTTTACAGATTTATAATAATTAAAAGCTTCCGTAACGCAGGCTACAAAACCAGCTACATTTGTTTTTATGGTATTAAATTCAATATCGAAATTTAAATCTTTGTTGAAATCGCCTATTCCAGCAGAAATAATTGTTATATCGGTATCTACAACCAGTCTTTTAACTTTGGAGATAGCTTCTTCGTAATTATTTACATCTAAATATTCATAAGTAATATTTTTGTTTTCTGCTATTTCTTTTAATTTTTCTGTATTTCGAGCTGTTATAATTACTTCATAGCCTAAGCTTTCGTATTGCAAAGCTAATTCTTTGCCTATTCCAGAAGATGCCCCGATAATAAGTACCTTTTTATTCATTATATTTTTCCTTTTAAATAAATTTATTTATTTTTCTTGGTCATTAAAAACAACCTTATTTTTTAATTTTTCTCTTAACTCTTTTTGCTTTTTAATATTTATCCAGCAACCGAGAATAAAGAGAATTACCAATACAATTATTCCGATTAAAACATAAATCCAGTTACCCATTATTTACCTCATTTTCATTATTTTTATTGGAAACAGATATAGATGCTGAAAGAATTATTTGGGGTTTAATTGATTCTTTTGACAGTCTGTCATTTCTTCTAATAATTCTAAGAGCATTTTTATTATTAGATGAAAAAGATTGAGTGATTTTTCCATCAATAATTTCAATCATTGAATTATTCTCAATTCCAATGGCTTCATCATAATTATTTAAGACTATTTCGTCAAAATCTTCTGCTCTTTCGTCGTAATGAGGAGAAACAACTCCTTTTATCCAACCAAGACCCTTAGCCATAGAATAAGGGATATCTTTTTTATATTCACTTTCCAAGGAATCAGTATATATATCTTCAAACCAGCAGATAGCACCTGCTGACAAGCCACAGATAATAACTTCGCGATTATAAGCTTCGGTAATCAAATCAAGAATGCCTGTCTTTTTCCAAGAGTCAATCATAAAGAGAGTATTACCGCCACCCACATAGATAATATCAGCTTTTAAAAATTTATTTTTTATTTTTTCAAGCCCATAATCATGATAAACAGTGAGAGCAACATCTGTTTTCACATTAAAAACGCCAGTATAAATTTTATGAAAAGAATTGTAATAAGGCATAAAATCATGACTGGCAGTTGGAATAAAAAGAGCATAGGGTCTTTTTGAGCCAGCATGTTCTTTTGCCTTATCAACAAGATAAGCGTCTAATTCTATTGTTTCTTTATTTTTTATTTCGCCGCCACCAATGGCATATATTCTTTTCATTTTTTAATATATATGATTTTAGATCGTTTATTTTTATATTATTATATATTTAATACCATGACAATCAATTTATAATAGCATTTATTGTTGTTAGTTTTTGTTGTAATTATAGTAATTTATATATTAATATTAATTGATATTAGTTTATAAAACAGAAGAGATAAATAATGATAAAAGTAATGTTCGTTTGTTTAGGCAATATATGCCGTTCTCCGATGGCTGAATTTATTTTAAAAGATATGGTAAAAAAACGCGGGAAAGGTGCTGATTTTCAAATAGCCTCCTCCGCTACCAGTACTGAAGAATATGGGAATCCGCTTTATCCGCCTGCTGCCAGGAAACTTTCTTCTGAAGGAATACCAACTACCTACAGAACCGCAGTTCAATTGAAAAAATCAGATTATGACAAATATGATTATATTATTGCCATGGAACGAAGAAACATAGAGAGTATCAAACGCATCTGCGGTGGCGACCCTGACGGCAAAGTTTCTTTATTGCTGTCATTTGCAGGCAGAAATGACAATATTGCTGACCCTTGGTATACAGGGAATTTTGATGCGGCTTTTAATGATATTGTAGAAGGTTGCGAAGGTTTTTTAGAACAAATAGGGTATAA
Organism: Candidatus Rifleibacteriota bacterium; assembly: GCA_017526725.1. The sequence goes on along the minus strand of JAFXRA010000320.1, from coordinate 2,931 downwards.
ATAAAAGCCTTATAACCTATAATAACGAACAATTGCTTAGCAACAAAACCATAAAAAAATAGTAGAGTTACTTAACTATTGCCATAAATAAAGTCTCCTAAAGCCCCTCCTTGAGGAGGGGAATTAAAGGGGTGGTGACCGGACAAGAGTAAACTAATGTTCTTTGGATTATTTATACGCTTTCGCTATAGATAGTTTACTATAGCTCAGTCACCCTTTCGGTTCCAACGGAACCACTTCCCCTCAAGGGGAAGCTTTAGAATTCCTCTCCCTCAGTCACTTTGTGACAGCTCCCCAGCAAGCAGGGGAGCGTCATCAGTATTTTATTTCTTAATCAAGAAGATATGAGCTACGCTGACTTCCGGGTTCAGTTCCACATAATTGCGTTCTCCGTTCCACCAGTAGCGGTTATCAGTTAACAAATCGTGAACTTCATAGAACTGGTCTGGAGCAATTCCAAACTTTTCTACAGGAACATAGACAGTAGAAACCTGAGTCTGGAATGGATCTAGGTTTACTACGACCATTATGTGATTATCACCCATAGATTTGCCGTAGAACAAAATCTTGTCATTATCTGCTCGATAAAATTCTAGATTATCATATTCCTGAAGAGCTGGGTTTTCTTTACGAATACGATTAAGTTTCGCAATCATTTCTACGATATTGCCGGGTGCATTCCAATCTCTGAAGCGAATTTCATACTTATCGCTGTTGAGATATTCTTCTCTGCCAGGAATCGGGATTCCTTCACAGAGTTCAAAACCTTGGAACATACCATAAAGAGTAGAGAGAGTTGTTGCTAAGACAGCTCTAATCTGATACCCTGCCCTACCGCCGGTCTGCAAGAAATACGGGAAAATATCTGGTGTATTTGTGAACAGATTTGCTCTATAGAAATCCGATTCAGGCGGAGTTGTAAGTTCTTTGAAGTAATCTGTAATTTCCTGTTTTTCAGTTCTCCAAGTGAAATAGCTATAAGACATGGTGAAACCAAGTTTGGCAAGAGATTTCATAAGTTTTGGTCTAGTGAAAGCTTCAGCCAAGAAAATTACATCAGGATACTTCTTCTGAGTTTCTGCTATAACCCACTGCCAGAATCTGAAAGGCTTAGTATGAGGATTATCTATGCGGAAAATTCTAACACCCTTTTCTGCCCAGAATAAGAATAGTCTAAGCATTTCGTCCCAAATTTCTTTGTATTTTTCGCATTCAAAGTTCAATGGGTAAATATCTTCATATTTCTTAGGCGGATTTTCAGCAAATTTGATTGTGCCGTCAGGTCTCTTGCTAAACCAATCTGGATGCTGTTTTAAATATGGATGATCAGGAGAACAGTTAATAGCAAAATCCATTGCCAGCTCAATTCCATAACCAGCAGCAGCTTTAACTAGTTCTTCAAAGTCTTCCATAGTGCCAAGTTCAGGGTTAACAGCATCATGACCACCATGTTCGTTACCAACAGAATATGGGCAACCAGGATCTGTTTCTGAACATACTAAAGAATTGTTTGGACCTTTGCGTTTTGTATGACCAACTGGGTGAATTGGAGTGAAATACAAAACATCGAAGCCCATTCCAGCTATATGTGGAAGTCTTTTTATAACATCTTTGAAAGTACCATGTTTACCTGGTTCAAAAGCACAGTTTCGAGGGAAACATTCATACCAGGCAGCAAATCTTGCTTTAACCCTGTCAACTCTGACTTTGTATAATGGGCTTTCAACTCTTGTGGCTGGGTCTGGGTTTGCACTCAATAAAGCTTCAAGCTTCGGGTCGCTCAAAATCTGCCACAAAGCAGCATCAGTAAGCTGTTTTTCAGCCTGTGCAAGAGCTTTTTTCAAGAATTCTTTATCAGAATCCTTAAGCCAGCTTTTAAACTTACCTGCTAATTCTATACCTTCAAGTATGTCAGAATGGTAATCTACACCGGCATCGACTTTTTTGCGTGTATCAAATACCCAAGTAGCGTAGTCATCGCAATAAGAAGCTAAGCAGTATTCATAGAAACCAATCTGTTCAACTTCAAATTCAGCTTCCCAAAAATCCAAACCAGGGTTCGTACATTCCATACGAACATAGTTCCATTTTTGACGGCCTGCAACACGATATTCAACCCAAGCACAAATCTTCTGGTGACCATCGCGGAAAATATCGGCCGTAATATGAACTTTATCGCCTGGTTCTCGCTTTATTGGATAAAGCCCGTTATCAACCAATGGCTGAACATTTTCAATAAAGGTTCTTTGTCGATTCTTATTCATGCCTTTATCAACCCTTCTTAAGAGATTTGTAAAGTTCTACAGTCTGCTTGGCTATTGATGTCCAGCTGAATACATCTTCAACACGTTTTCTGCCAGCTACTGACATCTTTTTGCAGAGTTCAGGATTAGCCCACAAAGTGTTGATTCCATCAGCCAAATCTCTAGAGAATTTATCAGGATTAATCGGTTCGAATGGAGTGTGATCCATCTGTTCAAGTTTTACAAGTTTGCCGGTAACGCCGTCTACAACTACTTCGGGAATACCGCCAACGGCACTGGCAACAACCGGTGTTCCGCAAGCCATAGCTTCTAAGTTGATAATTCCGAATGGTTCATAAATTGATGGACAGCAGAACAAACCTGCATGAGAATAGAGTTCTATCTTAGCCTGATTAGATACCATTTCGCTAATCCAGTAAACATTAGAGCGGCCTTTAGAAGCTTCCTTGAAAGCATTTTCCATTTCTACTTTGATTTCTGGAGTATCAGGTGCACCAGCACAGAGAACTACTGGAATATCAGGATTGATGTATTTAATAGCATTTACAAGGTGGATAATACCCTTCTGGCGGGTGATACGGCCAACAAAAAGAACATAAGGCTTTTTGGGATCGAAACCGAATCTAGTAATGTTTTCTACAGAATCAGTTTTCTTGTATTCATCAGT
>JAFXRA010000319.1 GCA_017526725.1 Candidatus Rifleibacteriota bacterium | reverse complement strand
CTTTTATAATACTTGTTAAAGCAATAAAAGATTTTTCACCCGATATCGTCCACACCCATACAACCAAAGCCGGTATATTAGGAAGAGCAGCAGCCTTACTCTGCGGTATTCCCAAAATTTATCACACCTATCACGGTCACGTATTTAAAGGCTATTTTTCGAAATTACAAAGCTGCCTAATCATAGCAATTGAACGATTCTTTTCTGCATTTTCCACAAAACTTATTGCCCTTACTCCAAATCTTGCATCAGAATTAAAACAAATTCTAAGAATTAAAAACCCAGACAAAATCAGAGTAGTTCCTTTGGGGTTAAATCTTAACTCTTTTCTTTCTACTCCAAGAAAATCAAATACATGGCGAAAATCCATGGGATTTAAAGAAAAAGATTTTGTAATTGGTATTGTAGCTAGACTGGTTCCTGTAAAAAATCATACTATGCTTATCAATTCAATGAAAAATCTTTGTTCTCTCTTTACTAATCTCCATTTGGCAATTATCGGCGACGGAGAACTCAAAGAAAACCTTGTTAAACAAAGCCAGCAGCTAGGGCTTTCAAAAGCAATACACTTCTGCGGTATTTCAAACAAGATTGAAGAAGTTTATTCTGACCTGGATTTACTCATACTTTGCTCTAAAAATGAAGGAACCCCTGTTGTTATAATAGAAGCGTTGGCCGCTGGCTGCCCGGTTGCAGCCGTTGATGTAGGCGGAGTAAAAGAAGTGCTTGAAAATGGTAAATCAGGGCGCTTGCTTCCTTCAGATCCGCATTTATTTACCCAAGCATTAGCTAACGCTGTTTCCGACATAAAAGAAGGCAGATTCAAGGAATACCCCTCAGAACAAACTCGTAAAAAAATCTCTGAGCTCTATTCGGTAGAGAAACTCTCCGAAAACATTTATAACTTATATGTAGAGTAACGGTTGTCAGTTAGCATTAAGCGGACATTAGACGCGAAACCTTCTATTCTCCGCACAAGGCTCGTTCCCTCACAGATTATTCGAAGGTAGAAATTATCAGAGACCGCGGAGGAGAATAAGGTTGAGCAAGCAAATGTCCGCCAATCAGTCATCTGTTGACGGTTAACTTTAAGCGGACATTAGACGCGAAACCTCAAATTAGAGTCTACACATTAGTCATAAAAAGTATAGCGTATGAGCTTTAGCCCTGAAAGCTATACGTTTATGACAATGGGTAGACTATTTTAGAGAGTATAGAGCAACAAGCGGACATTAGACGTTAAAAAACCGATGCTGCCCCGCTTTGCGCAGGGAAGCTGTCACGAAGTGACTGAAGGAGGAGCAAAGCTTCGCTTTGCGTTCAACTAAATATCTACGCAATGCTTTGCATTGCTCCCCCTTTCGTCTTTGGCTTATAGCCAAAGCCACTTCCCCCGCATTATGCGGGGGAAGATCTTGGTTAATGACACAAACTTCTAGTTAGTAAAGAGATTCTTAAAACTGTCGACTGTTAAAAGGCAACAGACTTAAGCGGCTTTTTTTGTCTCTGTTGTTTTTGCAGTAGAAGCAGGTTTTTCTTCTGTTTTCTTAGTTTCTGTAGTAGTTTTTGTTTCTGCTGATGGCTTTGAAGTCTTTTCAGATTCAGTAGATGTATCCTTTTTCTGAGCTTCTAAATAACCAGAATCACGATAATCTGTAGAATAAAAACCAGACCCCTTAAATATTACCGAGCTAGCAGATAAGAGCTTGGTGCCAACAGCACCACAGACAGGGCAATATTGCGGATCTGTGCAACTCATAGAATGAAAAGAATCAAAAACCTTTTCACACTTAGTACACCGATAACTGTAGGTAGGCATTTTACCTTTCCTCCTAGCAACATTGCATAAAATTATTAGCCGATATTTCGGCTGTTTTGTGTAGCAAAGATTATCACAATCTCGCCGCTTCTTCAAGGAATTTTGTTAAACTATCCAAAAATCTCTGTTCATCACCAATTTTCCCTAAATAACTTCTTATTACTAGAACATTTAATTCATTATAATTTTTTTTCCAGCTTAAAGTATCCGGCTTTGAACTCTTCAATTTTCTGCTTATCTTTTCTATTTCTTTGAACAAAAGCTTATTTACTGGCGGCAAGGGAATCTTTCTAACCTGAGTAACAGTCACATGAAAACTGTGATTGTTGCTGCTGAACCACGCATTTACCAGTAAAGAATTCATTAATCCCACAATCAGTTCCAAAGAATAATCCTCATTATTAGACAAAATAAATGATAAAGAATTCTTTGGATAAAAACCTTCTTCATCTAATGCCGCAACCAGACGTATTGCCAACTTTTCATTTCTAATATTCTGATAGAGTATTTTGGGCGACAAATAAACTTTTTCATCACCAGCATAGGCGAGATGCGGGCCGTAATAAATATATTTTTTGTTCCAGCAGACTTTAAAAGGAGCTATTTCTCTACCTTTAAGAACTGGTTTATAATTAGAATTCAAGGCTTTGTCCGTCACATAGATGGAACTAGCCCCCTCTTTTTTTACAGACTCCTGTATTCCCACTCCAATCTTGCAAATATCCCCAAAGGTTATGCCGCTTTTTTCCATTTCTTTAAATACTGGGCGCAATTCTTCCGGAATAATACTGTTCCTCAAACCGTTTCCCGTAATAAACCTATTTGAATAAGCCGAGAATTCACTTTTCCAACCCGTTTTTTCAGAATAATCAGCATAAACCTTTACTTCATAATCTTCTTTTGATGCTATTTTTTTTGTAACCAATACAACTGGCAAAACCCCAGGAGCTGCGGTAAAAAACCTCGCCGGAAGCATATAAACAGCATCAACCCTACTCTTTTCAAAAATATATTTTCTTATTTTTTTACATTGGTGGTTAACAAGCCATGTATGCGAAGTCAACATTGCAAGACAGCCATTTGGATTAAGTCTGTTTAAACTTTCTTCCAGGAAAAAGGTGTACAGATCCTTTTCACCTTCAGTTGTAATATATTTGCTTTCCAGCTTTGTTTTTGTCAAATCATCTAAATTAACTTTATAAGGCGGATTCCCAACTATTAAATCAAATTTTGCACTATTCTCTTCAAGCAAATAATTGCTTTTTTTTAATTTTGGCCAGCCTTTGCCTGGGTAAAGTGAAACAAGTCTGACAGCAGAAACCAAAAGAGCATACACATCAATATCATAACCATAGATATTATCAAGATTAAAATATTTTGCTGCTGCAATAATGAAACTGCCGTCTCCACAAGCCGGGTCCAAAACACAAGCAGTTTCCTTCTGGTTAATTTGGTTTATTAAATTTTCAACTAATCTTTCAGCAAAACTTTCTGGGGTGTAATACTGGCCACTTTTACGTTTTTGCAATCTTTCTCGACTTTCAAGATCAGGAACTTCACCATCAAAGCAGTTCTTGAAAGGAAATACTTTGTCTTCCATATCATCAAAAAGCTCGTATAGATATTGGGGAGCACCGAATTCCTTAAACAATTGAGATGGATTAACTATTTTTTTTTGAAAAGAGTGAATAGAAGAAAGTTTAAAATACGCCCACTCAAATATTGTCATATTATCAAGCTTTTTCTTCTGTTTCTGCTTGCTGCAAATCTGTTTTATTTGTTTTTTCAGATAATTCTAAAACAACCGCCAGACCAATGCTAAGAACTAATGCTGCAAAAGTATATAAAATACAGAGACTTGTTCTAGACGGCTTAGATTTTAATCTTGAAACCCTGGGTCTATCTATAATTTTATACTGACAGCCTTCTTCAGCTTCAGCAATTTTAGCGATTTCATGCTGCTCATTCAAAATTTCAAAGATTTTTTCTTTAACAGATAAATTACGTTTTAATCTTACAAATTCCAATGAAATGTCAGGAAATTCATTTAATTCTTTTTCAAGTTCCTGCATCTTTTGTTCTATATTATTTTTTTTCCAAATGCCGGCTTCAATTTCAATATTCAGTCCGGCTTTATCTTCTTTTGAACTATCAGTTTTTTCAATATAGTTTTTCAGCCAACCGATAGAAAACTCAACTTCATTTTTCTGAGCTTCTAGAGAAGCAATTTTATTTGCAATATCACTAGTCTGCTTGTCTAAAGAAAAGAAATTGTGCTTTTCCTGATAACTCTTCAGCTCATTTTCTGCTTTTTCCAACTCTTTACTAACTTTTGAAAGCTGATTTTCTATGAATCTCAATTTATCTTTCTGAGGACTGTTTGTAAAATCCTCCAGTTTTTCAAGATATGCATTTACTATATCTGCCGAAGTTGTTGCAGACATTGTTTCAGCTGAAATCGTCATAAGATTGTTACTGGTATCGTAATTTATAAAAACTATTTTTTTTAAGTTAAATAAAACCCTGTCAAATATTAAATCTTCTTCTTTTATACTTTTATTACCAATAACAGCAGGGTTTGTCGCTATGCCAAATTTATTGATTATATACTCACTCATAGATTCACTTTTCAAAGAAGTATTCAAAAGCGATACTTCTCCGCTATCTAACAGTGAATCCGATTTAACATTATTAAAAAATGCGCTTAAAGAACTATAATTTTTAGGGAAAATATAAACAGAAGCTGATGATTTATAATAATTAGGCAGTGATAAAGTGTATATGACCGACAATAGAAATACAGCCAAAGTAATAATAAGAATCAGCTTCCATCTTTTTCGAAGAATCAAGCAAAAACTAGAAAATCCTATGCTCTCGTTATCATCTTCGTCTATTAACAATTCACTTTTAATTAACTCTTCCTTAATATCTTTCTTAAGCTGTTCTTTATCAAAGCCAGTCATATACAACCTTAATCAGCATTAATTAAGCAGCTTGTTCAGCCTGCTGCTTTTCTTGCTCTTTGCGTTTTTTTATAAATTCCTGCAAAAATGCCAAAAAGACAGCTAAAACACCAGCGCTTAAACCGGCTAAAATTACCATTATTGCACGTTTTGGTTTAGATTTCAATTCAGGAATCCTAGCTTGATCCATTACTTCAAACTGGCTTCCTTCTTCCGCTTCAGTGATTTTAGCCATTTCATACTGTTCTGTTAATACAGCATATAGTTTTTCTTTTACTTTAAGATTTCTCTGAAGTCTTATAAATTCCAAAGAAATATCTGGCAAAGCAGCCAATTCTTTTTCTACTTCGCTGATTTCTTTCTTTATTGCTTCAGCCTTTGCTTCTTCAGCAACTTTTTGAGCTTCTACCTTTACCAGTTCAGGAACAGAACCTGAAGACTTCAATAAACTCTGCTGCATTTCAAGAGAAATACTGGAATTTACCCTCTGAGATTCAAGCTGAGCCATCTTATCTATAGAAGCTGCTGTCTGCTTGTCCAAAGCAAAGAGTTTATACTTATCCTGAAAGACTTTATATTCATTTTCAGCAACTTCAAGTTCCTTGCCAATCTTTTCAAGCTGCTTTTCTATGAATATGCGTTTTTCTTTCTGTGGTCCTTTAGAGAATGTTGCAAGTCTTTCAATATAAGCAGTAACTATTTCAGCAGATGTAGTTGCTGACATTGTTTCTGCAGATATTGTAATCAAACCAGTCTTGGCATCATTATCTACTGTAACAATCTTATCCATCGTCTTTAAAAGATTGTCATAGATAATTGGCTTGCTTGGATCAGGCTGATAGTTTTCTCCGACTATAGCGGGGTTAGTAGCGATTCCAAAGCGTTTAATGATGTAATCGCTCATTGTAGCGCTTTTAAGATAAACCGTCAGATAGTTGGCACCTCCGCCGCCCATGCCGCCAAGTCCCATCAAACCAGCCATAGGTATATTGCTCATCAAACTAGATAAAGCACCGCTTCCACTGGAAGAATGGACAAATATTGTTCCTGATGATTTGTAATAGTTTGGCATGGTTAATGAATAACCTGCTACAGCAACAGCAACAATAATCGGGAAAAATATAATCAGTTTCCAATGCTTTTTCAAAACTGCGAGGAGCTCAAAAAGATCTATTTCATCTTCTTGAAGCCCCATCATTATTTCTCGCTTAAGAAGCTCTTCTTTTACTTCTTTCTTAAGCTGTTCGGTATTAATTTCGGAATTAGCCATTTTATTCTTCGATAATTTCTACATTAGCTCTAGGCAATGTTAATTCTTCTCCAGAAGTAGTCTTAATCGTTACAACGCGGACTTTGGCTTCTGTTTTTATGATTACAGGCTGTTCAGGCAATTCTACAACTGTAGCGACTTCACCGAAATGAGGTTCACGAATAATTCTTACAGGACTTCCGATATTCATACCGGTATTTTTACTTACAGTTTCTTCTTTGCCTTCTTTTGTTGCCAACGGAATTACAACTTCGGGTCTGATAACACCAGCACGAATCTGAGTGGCACCATTTATAGAAGTCTTCATACCTACAGACTGCTTCAGCAATTCATATGTCTTCTTTGCCATTTGAATTTTACCGAAACCTTCTGTAACTACTAAGGTAATGCCTTTTTCTTCTGTTCCAGTAATAGCAACCCCCAAATCGTAACCTAAAAATTCTTTCAGGTCTTCAGCATCATAACCGCCTACGATAACACCTTTTACGCCTACTTCAACAGCTCTGTTCAAAGCTTCTGCAGTAACAAGAGAACCGCCGACGATTATTTTGCCCTTGTGTTCAATTTTGATGTCGTCTTTTTCTAATACTGCATCAGGAGAAGGAGAAACCATAACAAGTTCGCCTACTACTTCGCCGCCAATACCAAAAATACCTTGAATGTAGGTAGCAACAGTATTGATTTTTACACCTTCTTCAGGGTAAATAGCATCAACGACACCGTCAACATAAGCATGAACTTCGACCGGAATCGGAGGTTCACGTAATATTGCCTGACCAGTAGCAGTTGAAAGACTTTCTACACTGCCTGTAATGGGTGATTCTATAGTGGTTTTAAAGAAGCCGAAAAAGCCGTTGGTTTCAGCAAGAACATCGCCCTTTTTAATCTGAGAACCTTCTTTTACCTTCAGGTAAACAGGTATTTCATTGGCTTCACAGCCTAGCTGACCAGCAAGATTTAATGGGTAAACGTTACCCGGAAGATCTGTTGCAGCTACAACAGTTTCTGCAGTAACTTTATCGCCTTTTTTAACTTTAACTTCACCTTTTAACGGAAGCTTTCTATCTTTTTCAACTAATGTTTTGGAAACAATCTTAAGACCAGGTGTATATGCACTAGCCATTATAGTTATCCTTTCTATCAAAGACCCGGGTAAAGGTTCATAGCCTTATACCAGGATTTAACGACATTGACACGTTCAGCATTATCTTTTGGTAAAGTGAATGGACGACCGCGGGTATCAAAGATTACACCAACTACACCGCCTTGAACTTCACCTTCAAATTCCTTGCCGTCTCCGTTGCCCATATCGAAGCCCCATTTTGGCTTAACATGAATCTTAGCAGTTTCACCAATTGCTAATGGGATAACATTTAATTCGCCGCCATTTAAGGTTCTGCTGATCTTTTCACCATTCGGCATAGTCAAAGTAAAGTCAAGAACTGGCTCGTCTTTCTTAACTACACCTGTTGGAGATACACAGGTTCCCAAATATATCAAACAGTCGCGTTCAAATACGCTTAATGCAGCTTCTTCCTGAACAGTAGCCAAAACGCCCAACTGCGGCATCATAAAGATTGAGTCAACAGTCAGTTGAGTTATACCTTCCGGCAAAAATGCGTCTATAAGCATCATAGCTGTCTGCTGTCTTCTCGGAGCGTGAGAAAGAACACCGCCTGAACCGATAAGCATATTCAAATCTTTCAGATTAACAAGGCTTTCACCTGTCATAGTCTGGTCAAAAACGTCACCAATGGTTCTTTCCTGCTGAACACCCTTCAAACCAACTGCTAATGAGCGGTGCTGGTCGAAAGAGAGTCTTAAGGCTTCTTTTGCACAAGCCTGTTCAACAATTAGTTCTTCTATTAATGAAGGAATAGTTGTTGGACGAATCATCTTATTCTTAACGCGGTTGCGCAAGTCACGTTCATCCATTTCAAACGGAACCCAGCGCATAACATTTTCCAAACCTGCTTCTGCGAAAACGTTACTAATTGAGTAACTCATACCATAGTTTGCAGAAACTGATTTATTGTAAATGCCTTGGAATACGCTGAATACGTCAGTTGTTGCACCACCGATATCTGCACCAACTACTGTTATTCCTTTCTTTTTAGAAATTAACTGCATAATATCGCCGACTGCGCCAGGTGTTGGCATAATCGGAACATCTGTTAATTCCATCAGATGAGGATAACCAGGAGCATGACTCATAACATGTTCCAGGAAAAGATGCTGAATCTTCTGTCTTGTAGGCATAAGATTTTCTTTTTCCATAGATGGTCTCAGGTTATCTGTAATGTCGAGAGCAACCTTGTTGCCTAAGGCATTTTTAATCTGTTCTCTAGCATCTTTGTTGCCTGCATAGAGAACCGGCAATTCATAACCGACACCAAGACGAGCTTTTGGACTTGCTGCAGCAATAATTTCAGCCAGACCAATAACCTGTTTGGTATTACCACCATCAACACCGCCAGATAACAGAATCATATCTGGTCTTAAATGTCTGATTCTCTGAATCTTCTGATGTGGAAGTCTGCCGTCATTGGTTGCCAATACGTCCATAACAATTGCACCTGCACCAAGAGCAGCACGTGTAGCAGATTCACCTGACATTGTCTTAACAACACCGGTAACCATCATCTGCAAACCACCACCAGCAGAGCTGGTAGAAACATAAATATCAACACCCTTCTTTGTCTTTTCATCAAAGGGTTTTATAATAGCTTTTCCGTCATCTGTGAGTATCTGACGTCCGGCCAATTCCTGTACTTCAGCAACGGCATTCAATACCCCCTGAGTAACATCTTCAACAGGTGCTTCAACAGTTGTTGGAGCTTCGCCTCTAACAATTAAGCGAAATACGCCATTGCGTTTTTCGATAAGAATAGCCTTAGTGGTAGTACTACCGCAGTCTGTTGCCAGAATGCTTTGAATATCACTCTTGCTCACTAGATACACCTTCCTTAGTTTCTTTCTTTTTTAATTCAAGGTCTTCGATGGTTGTCATAAGCTGTTCTATTCTGACTCTATCAGCTATCACAGCCTGAAACTTTTCCATTTTGACCGGGTCAAATAGCAAATCAAGTAAAGGACCAAAAATAACCAGCACGCTGTAACTGACTAGAGAAATGGGTTTTGCCATTTCTAACGTTATCAGGGCCGGAGCAGACATTTGCTTATCAACTATAATTGCAGCAAGGGAATTAATAAACTCATCCAGAACTTCTGATGAGAATTTATAGTGTTCTTCAGCCTTTTCAGGTATTGTCCACATTCCCATAATGTCTGCCCTGCCTTTAAACAGCGTCACGTCATATTAGATGCAGCCAATCGTGTAACAGAAAACTGAAACGACCGATCAACAATGAAATACGACCCATTACTGTAGCTCCAAATGAAGCACCGAAGCTAATCATCAGGAACCAGATACCTATCTTTGCCAAATTGCCGTAAACAGGACCTCTATGTTCTGTGCTGAAGAAGAAATAGAATAGACATGCTATTGAACCAACTACAAGCACTAGATTAGAAAAACTCTGCCAAGCATTGCCAGCAACAATAATAGGTTTTATTGCTTTGGCAATCTGAGGAATCAAATACTGCTGAGCTGAGGTAACAATAGTTAAACCTGTTGAAACACCCATAACAAATGCAACAGTAAATCTGCTTACCCAGGCAAGCTTAGGTGAAAATCTCAGAAGCATTAAACAACCAAGAAAACCAGGAATAATCAACCAATAATCTGGTGCAGCACTTGCAGCTTCCCCGCTAGCAAATATAGTAGGGAAAAGTTTTGCCAACAGATTTGGTTTTAAAACCTGATGGAAATATACAACAGACAAGTAGTAACCGGCAGAAACACCTACAAAGAGAGATTCTGCGAAGCGGTAGAAAGGATTATCCTTGTAAAGAAAGCTGAAGCAGCAAAGAGTAATAAATGCACCAATCCATATTGATAATGATAATGTCATAATTTTATCCTCCTTACTAAGCCTTTTTCTTTTTCGTTTTTCGGTTTTCAGCTATAAATGCAAGATTACCAAGAATAATGAATATCATGATTACTAAGTGTGCGATAGACTGAGGAGACATACCGGCACGACCTTCACCCTTGTATTCAACAAGGCTTTCATATTCTGCTGCCCCAGGTAACCCCCCTATCATGCCGACCAATTGGCCAGTTTGCAAATAAGTGGTAAATCTTGGAATATTAACTGATGTGCAACCGGCAGCCATTGGTCTTTTATGGAAGATTTCATTACTGATGAAAGCTTCAATACCATTTGTTCCTGCAGTATAACTAATAATCAGAGAGATATCATTCATACTGAATCTTCTGCCGCTTTCTGTCTTGAAAATACTCATATTTTCAGTAGGAGTGCCTTCTCTATCCTGAGGATAAGGCCCCATAAAATCAGTGCAGAGATTCTTAACATGAATAATTCCACCCGGCTTGTAACCCAAATTAACGTAATCCTTACCATTTTCTAGTTTAAGAACGCAATTGGGAACAAGTTTACCAGCACTCTTATATTCTTCATAAGTTGCTTCGTGTATTTTCTTAGCTTCGTTCAGGCATTTTTCAGCAATTTCACTGCCTACTGGCCAGTTACAACCAATTATAGGCTTAATATTTCTTCTGAACATCTGAACAAATATTGCTATTGCCCCTGGTCCTAATTCAGGTTCAGCAGCAGGGTCAAAATCAAATGAGAGGAATACACGGCTGCCCGGTTCCAAAGATTCGATTTTATTATAAATGCCTTTTACTGCAGCACCAGGATAAATAGGCAGTTCAAACTTAAATATCATTGGAAGAATGACTGATAATGCAACACATAAATATACCCAGCGTCGGTCAAGGTTTTTAAGTTTCAAGAAAATATCCATAATTACGCTCCTCAACCTTCTCCGCCAAGATGGCTTCTTTCAACACCAAATATAATCTTAAGTGATGAAGAAATATAACCAAGCATAGCACCAATAAGAATAGCACTCTGAGCTGCTGAACTCGGGTATGATATAATCCATTCTTTTATGGCTGCAATATCTAAGAATTTACCAATCAAAGGAATATAAGAGAACAGGTTAGAAAGCATATTCCCTAATGGAACATTTCCTAACATAACTATAAAAGCTGAGAACATAAGCAAACCAGCTTCCTTTGATTTAATTCTAAACGCTCTGAAAGATGCAGATGCAACGAAGAATGCCAACAAAGCAAACATTGTAGACTGAGCAGGCTTGAAAACGCCATTAAACATAACCTGCTGCAATATAGTAATTTTACTTTTAAAATTACTTTTTAATCTATCTGCTGAGACTTTAAAAGAAGCATCTTTATTCTTTGAATCTTTTTCAAGTTTATTACCATTAGCATCAACACGATAAACAGTAGCTATCTTTGCTCCTTCTTTAGTAAGACTTATTTGTTCTACTTTAACATCTTCGTCACTAAGCTTATCATCAGATATAAGTTTATAGGATTGTCCTTCTTTAATTTCTATGTCATATTTAGGCCAAGAACCTGAAATCATACCTAATGCTGCCATTCCAAAAAAACCTGCCAACAAAACCATTGAATAACCCCAACCGTTCTGTTTACGTGCAATTTTTTGGCAGTTAAAGCGAATCAAACTGAAGGCACCCAGAATCATGGTAAAAGTCATAATAATCTGAATCCACTGCGGAAAGATTTCTTCTAAGGCTTTTAATTTTGGAAGAGCCGGTCCGCTGAAGAAAGCCATAATCATTATGATACCGGAAACGAAAGTTATAAGAAGAGGTAATGTTCTTTTTACAAATAGCATATTCCTTTTTTACCTCCCTATTTCAAATATTCCATAAAGGTCGTTGCTGCAGTTCCAAAACCGATTTTCTGTCCATAGTCTGTTGCAGCAATTGTTTCAAGAAGAGTTCCTATAATAATAGCCAGAATGATTACAACTTTAACCATGTCTTGGCCTTTCAAAGAACCTACTTCTCTAGGATTCTTAGATAAATATGCAGAAGCAGCGAACAATTCTTCACCAATCAATGTGTAGTCACAAGCTGCAACAAAGAATGGAATCTGAGAAGGTTCTGCAGTCCCTGCAATCTGAATAGCACCGATAGAGTTACCAGTTTCTGCTAATATCAATGATTCAGCGTAGAATGTTCCTAAATAGAAACAAGCAGCTGGCTTATCACGCATCATAATACCGCCGACACCGGCAACATAACCAAACTGGTCATCTGTCAGATAGTTAATTCTATCTGGTCTATAAGCATCAACTCTACCTTTTTCCATATATGCCTGTTTTACTACTTCTTGAGCAACAGACATAACAAAGCTTCTTGTCATTGGAGCATAAAAGTCTGTATCGTATTCAGCAGTCTTTCTTGCTACATGCCCCATAATAGTAACCCCGGCTATGGTCTGAATATCGTCCATATCCATGATACCAGGAACATAAAGAACACCGCGGCCCATTTCAGTAGCACGGCCAACAGCGTCTTCAATTGCAGACAAACCGCTTATTCTTCTAATAAACATTTCTCTTCCGCGCTGAGCCTGGAAAGTATAATAAGAAACAAATACAAGAAGAACTATTATTACTGCTAAAGTTGAACCACGACTGCTTTCAAAATAATAAGGTGCTGGAACAGCTTCTGCACCTTCAGCCAAACCTTTTTCAGAAACTTCTGCACTTCCTTTTGCAGCAGCTTCAACAGGCTTTTCTTCCTGAACAGCTGTATTGGCAACAGAATTAACAGGAGCAGGAGTTGGTTCAACAGAAGCTTCTTTTGCAGGAGCGGGAGTTTCAGCAACTAGAGCAGGTTCTAGAGCTGGTTTTGCAACAGGTTCTGCACCGACTGTTTTAACAGCTTCAGTGTTCTTTTCTACAGTTAAAGGTTCTGCAGTAACACTTGGCTGCATATTTACGGGAGCTTCTTCTTTTATTGCTTCTGAAACAGTTTTTGTTTTATTCAATGTTTCAGAAGTATTATTCTGTTCATTTTCAGTATTAGCTGCTGGAATACTATCAGACAAAACAACAGCAGGAACTGAATTATCTACAGGAACTTCATCTGCAGGAGAAACTTCTATTGAAATAGCCTTGCCTTGTTCTTGTATAGCAGGCGAAATTGAAGTTTCGATAACTTCTAAAGATGTTTTTACTGCATCTTTGACATCTGTAACTGTTACAGGCTGATTATCTGCCGCTTTTTCTACTGCTGAGGGTTCAGCAGGAACAACAGGTTCGTTGTTTGTAACGACAGGTTCAGAGGTTGAAACAGGCACTTCTTCGCTCTGTGCATACAGAGTGAAAGTTGCTACCAGACAGAGCACTGCAACAAACAGCATAAGCAGTTCTCTGGGCGGTCGCCGTAAAACGCTCATGGATAAACCTCCATCAACAAAATATGTAAAAATTATAAAACACTCAATCTTTGGTGTCAATTTTTTTGAAGTTACTTGCCTTCTCTCAGCGATAAGGCGGCATTAAGAAGTTTTTGGCTGTATTCATGCTTTACACCACTCAGCAATGAGTCTGCATCAACTTCCTCTACAATATTCCCATGATATAGTATTATTATTCTGTCAGCTATTTGTCTGACAACAGCAACATCATGGGAAATAAAAATCATAGATAATCCTCTATTCTCTTTCAAATTAATAAGCAACTCAAGGATTTGAGCCTGAACTGAAACGTCAAGAGCAGAAACAGCTTCGTCAGCTATAATTAGTTTTGGATTTAATATCAATGCACGGCAGATACCTATTCTCTGTCTTTGACCGCCGCTAAATTGAGACGGATACTTATCCAGACAATCTTTAGGCAATCCCACTTCTTCCAAAGCATTTGCAAGAAAATCCTCAAGGTCCCCGTCTATTTTCAAACCATGAATTTTTATTGGTTCCAGCAATATATTTCTAACAGTCATTCTTGGGTCAAGTGAACCAAAGGGGTCCTGAAAAACCATTTGCATATCTCTAAGGTTTTGCATGCGTTCATCTCTGCTGTCACCCGGTAATTTTCTTCCCAAAAGTTCAGCACTTCCAGAATCCGCATTATGAATTCCCATAAGAACTCTGGCTAAGGTTGATTTGCCAGAACCGGATTCTCCTAATATTCCAAGAATCTCACCTTTTTTTACACTAAAAGAAACATTATTAAGTGCATTTACAACTTCTGGCTTTTCATTCTTTAATAATTGTGAGATTTTGCCAGTAAGGCTTTTTTCAACCACAAAACTCTTACATAATCCATCTACTCTAAGTATTTCTTCTTCCATCTAATAATCCCTTAACCCTTAAGTTCATCTAAATCCCGATGCTGCCCCGCGCGAAGCGGGGAAGCTGTCACATATGTGACTGAAGGGGCTGCTGGCGAAGCCAGCGGTTGCTCTCCGCTCTGTTGCTCTCCGCTCTATATGCTCCAACACGCCGCACAGTGATTTTCTCCAACCTGAGTTAATTCAGGTCTTTTATCCCTGCACTTATCATTAGCTCTGCTACACCTGTCTGCATAAACACATCCCTGTGGTTTGTTATCTAACGAAGGCAAAGTTCCCTCAATAGGCTTAGGTAGCTTACGTTCTTTTACAAGTCTTGGAAGAGCAGATATCAAATCAGCAGTATAAGGATGTTTTGGATTTTTCAATATTTCATCTGCAGGCCCGACTTCCATCAAATTGCCAGCATACAGAACAGCAATGTTATCAGAAATACTTCTTAGAACCCCTAAGTCGTGGCTGATAAACAGCATACTCAAGCCTTGTTCATCAATCTGCTGTCTTAACTCTTTAAGGAGCTGAATCTGTAATTCAGCATCTATTGCAGTTGTTGGTTCATCAGCTATAATCAGCTTAGGGTCCATAACCAGAGCCATAGCTATCATAGCGCGCTGTCTCATACCGCCGCTCAACTGATGAGGGTAAGAATCCAAAAATTTTTCAGGATCCTTGAAACCAGCTCTTAATAAAGCTCTAATGACTAACTTATCCGCTTCACTTTTTGTAACTTTGTCATTATGAGCATAAACGACTTCGCTAATCTGCTCAGAAAGCTTCATCAAAGGGTTCATTGCCGTCATAGGCTCTTGAAAAATAAAACCTACTTCTTTACCTCTGATTCTGTTCAAATCCTTCTCTGAAGCATTTGTTGTTTCCGTGCCGTCCACATAAATATGGCCTTCAAAGCCTTTTATTGAAGCTTTAGGAATAAGCCCCACAACACTCATCGCCATAACAGACTTGCCGGAGCCTGACTCGCCGGCTAAGCCGAGACAGGTTCCCTTCTTTACGTGAAGGCTGATATTTTCTAAAACAGGTAAAGCCTGCCCTTCTGTTCCACTTAAAGTTAAACTGTAATTATCTATCTTTAACATTTTTACAGTTTCGAATCTTCTTTACCAAACATTAGTTTCCAGTTAAAAACCTCATTCCACAATGTTGTTTCAGACTTAACTGTTTGAACCGGACTACCATGAATTAAAGATAGATTGCAGGGTCTTATAATAAATGCACAGGGGCAAAGTTCAGAAAGCTTTTCGTTTACTTTTCTATAAGCTTCTGCTTTGTTTTCATTTGTAACAGCCATATCAAGAATATCTAGATTTCTATCTAACTCTTCATCGCTGATTCCAGTGAAATTAAGACTGTCTGAATCTTCTGCCTTTTTAGTGGCAAAAAGAGATTTCATGCTGCAGTTATCGCTAATATGATAACTTAACAAAGCAGTATCGAATTCTCCCTTTTTAAGCTTTCCATTAACAAAGTCATTCCAGTTAACAATCTGTATTTCCGTTGGAATTCCTGCTGATTTTAATTGCTCTGACATTTTTTCAGCAATTATTCTGCGGCTCATACTGTCACTGTTAACCAGCAAACCTATCTTAAAGTCGGCCCCATTATATTCTCTTATACCATCATTGTTTTTATCTGTAACTCCAGCTTCATCAAGAAGTTTCTTACCTTCTTCAATACGTTCACTCATGCTTTTTGAAGCTTCACCCAAAGGAATCAGATTATCAAACAATTCTGAAGCGCCTTTTCCAAAAGAATTCTTAGCACTGCTTCTATCCATCATCAAATTAAGTGCTTTTCTGACTTTCACATCTTTTAATTTTTCACTTTTTGTATTAAATACCCAGGTCAGAACCGCAGGATTCGGATGCTGAACGTATATAATATTTTCTACACCAAGATTCTGAAGCTGATCTGCAATCATAGAAGGCGCACTCATCCAATCGAATAAGTCTTCTCTGAAATCACTTAAAGTCTGTTGAAGTTCATAAGAACAGATAATAGCAATCTTAGGTCTTTTAGAACCCTTACCGTCATAAAAATTGGGGTCTGGTTCCAAAAGCATATATTTGTTCTTGTCGTTGTCAACAACTTTGTATGGCCCTAAACCAACAGGCTTAGCAATAAAATTTTTGTATACTTCTTCAACTGTGCCGCTGGCTATCTTTTCCTTGCTTAAAATATGCCCTGGGAGCACGCCAGCACACAGCATATCTAAATATTTTATAGAGTTATCAGGAAATACAATTTCAAACTTGTCGGAATCATTCTTTATTGAAACAATCTTCTTTGCTGCTTCAGAATAAGGACTGTTCTTTTCTGGAGCAATCATTTGACTGACAGAGTAATCAAATTCTGATGGATCAAAATTAACTCCGTCATGCCATTTTAAACCCTGTCTCCATTTGCCGCTAACAACCAGATTATTTCCTTCTAATCTGGTTTCGTAACTTTCAAGCATATAAGGTTCATAAGTTCCGCTGCTTATTCTTCTTAAAGGCGATGCATAAACCATATTGCAGAACATTGTATCATGTTCTAATTCAGCAGCTTTTAAGGGATCTATTTCTTCCGGTGAACCATAAAAACAAAGCCTTACAACAGCCCCGCTTTTATCAGCCAAAAGTTTTGCATACTTTTCCGGAATTTCTTTTTTGCCGCACCCGGTTATTAATAGAGTACAGCATACTAATAAAACAAGAAATATTACTTTTTTATTCATATTATCACTGACCATTTTTATCGTAATCCTGTAATTTATATTGCAAATTCTTTATTGATTCTAATTCTCTCAAAACTTCAGCCCTCAATGATTCTGGGCTATTTGTTGAAGCAGCAGCTTTTTCAAAATGTTCCTTAGCTTCATTATAACGATTCAATCTTTTATAGACTAATCCAATATCGCGATGATAAACCGGATTACCAGGATTATATCTGAGTGCCTCATTTAAAGCTTTTACCGCTAAATCAGTTTTTCCAAGATTGAACGCGGACAAACCTAAAATATTCTGCATGGTCGGGTCATTGGGAACTCGGTTAACAACTTCAGAAGAAGCCTCGAAAGCTTTTATCCAATTAGCATTCTGAGAATAAAGAATAGCTAATGTTGCCTGTGCCTGAAGCTTAAACTGTTCATATTTTAATAGTTTTGTCAGATACTTTTCTGCATCTTTAGCCAAGTCGGAAAGATTGTATCCAAACTTTTCCGCACCAGGATTTCTAGAAAGGTCTGCCGCAATTTTACCTGCATATAGATAATAGATTGAGCGGGCATCTCCAGCAGTCATTTTTATGCCGTTCCTGGCTTCTTCATAAGCCTTTGGAAAATCCTGCAAAAGGTGATAATAAATATGCATTTTTCTGAATACTATTGAATGATATGTTGAACGTGCATTATAGTTAATGTTTTTCCATGCTTTGTCTGCATATTCAAAAGCTATTTTAGGCCCATTCTTCAACTCATCTAATAGAATACTGATTCTGTTAGCTAAACCGCCTTCGTTTTTAAATAATTGTCTGAGAACTGCCATAGATTGCTGATCTAATCTATTGGAATTAATACCGTTATACAATTGTGTAAGATAATTGAAGGTGTTTTGATTACAACTCTGTTCATACCAGGCAGCAAGCTTATTATATGGGTCACCGGGAAGAGGATCCAGAGCAATTGCTTCAAGAAGAAGTTCCCTTGCCTTAAGCATATAAAGCACATCACTATTTCTGTAAGTCATAATGGTTTCAGCTTCTCTGACATTGGTATCAGCAGTCCAGCATCTTTGTTCATGAATAACATTGGAAAAGGCTCCAAAGGCTGAAACAATAACAAGAAAGATACACAAAGGAGCTTTTACACCCTGTATAGGTATGCGCTTCAATGGTGTCTTAAAAAAGTTTGTTTCTGTTAAAACTGGAATCAAAGCGAGGAAAACTACAGCAAAATTTGCAGTTTCTATTCTGTGGAATGGGAAATCCGGCATCGCCGCAAATAATTGCGAAATTAAAGCTGCCCCCAATGCTATAATCAATACATGGTCACCATTCATGACGTCTTCTTTCCGAGTAAAAATATCTCTGCTTAAAGAAGCTTGAATAGAACCATATAAACGTTTCAACAAAAACAGGAATAAAATCATTCCCACAATACCTAACTCAGAAAAAATCTGGAGCCAGTCATTGTGAGCCTGCCTGAAAGTAACTGCTGTAAAACTTTCTTTGTTGTTGTCAGAAAAAACCGTGCTTTCTCTTAATGGGAAAAAGTGCTTAAAAGACCCGAATCCCTGTCCCAAAAGAACGGTCAATGGAGATTCCTTAAAAGCCTGATTATTGCCATACCAAACCCACATTCTTTCATAAGTGTTGCTCACTAGTCTGTCTAAAGTGAATGTAAGCTTGATTTTGTCCCACATAGATTCAGACTTTATTGTTACTGCAGATACAACCAGGCCCATTATAAAAAAGCCAACAACTATAGCGAAAAATAATCCGTATCTTTTTATCAGCTTAAAATTCTTATCGTTTATTAAAGTCATAATAAACATAAACAAAAAGCCAACAGCAAGACCAATCAAAGCCGCTCTGCATCTTGTAATATATAGTCCGTAAAGCAAACATCCGAAAAGTCCTAAAGAAAACAGCTTCATTAATACATTTCTGTAATAGAAGAAGAAAGCTAAGGGAACAAAAGCAACGAACATTGCAAAAGTTCCAAGGTAATTGCGGTTTCCAAATGTTGAAACGACAGAGCCCATCGCATAATCAGGGCTTGCCAGTTGTGGGAACAAAGGCAGATAATAGCCGTTTGGATCATATTTCTTGGCTAACACCTGCTCTTTAACATAATGAATACCGTCTCTATCAAATTGAAAATAAAAATTGTAGGTTTCCATAAAACCTATTGCTGCTGTAGCCAAGCCTGTAAAGACAACTACCCAGAGCAATAACTCAACCTGCCATCGGCTTCTGTATACATTTACTATAATTGGGAAAAGCAGCATTATAGTAAATACGCCGCGCAAATCTCTTATAGCTGATATACCATTATAATTCCACATTACAGAAAGAGCACAAAAACCGAAAAACAACACCAGAGGCATATCTAGTGTAGTTCTCGACAAGGCTACTTTCTTACCCAACAACCCCGCACCAAAAAGGCGAACACAAAAAATACCGCCCAAAATACCAATAGTAATTCTGGTAAAGAATTCTTTTGGGGTTAAAAAGTTTTCAGTAGTAAGTCTGCTGTATAAAAAGGGCATTACTAGAACAAAGAATAATGTCCCTAAATAAATAATCCATTCTGTTGTAGAAAGATTTGCTTTTGTCTCATTATCAGATTTTTTAAATAAATTATGTAAAAAATCTTCTAAAACACCAAATAATGGGGATTTGTGTTCCTCTGTGTAAATTAATTCGTCGCTCATTTTATCTCTTATCTGCCCTTTATTACTATCCAATCTACTGGATCATAATTTTCGGTTCCATTAGCCATTCTATACCCTGAACCATTGGGTAACTCAACCCAGTCTGCTATAATGTTATTCTTTGGACATATCTTAATAGTAGAAGAACCTGGATTAAATGCTTTCTGAAGTTTGTCAACATCACCGCAGCCTTCAAAACTAATTAAAATATATGAACTCGATGCTGGAAAGCTTGCTACCGCATCAAAACAACTAACATCAACATCTGGAGAAAACCATAAAGCACCTGCCGAAGGTGTGGCTAGTCCATTTGAATCTCCAGGTGTTAAACCAAGCAGACAACCTAATCCTAATGCATAAGAAGCATTAATACATCTTGAAAAATCCAATTTTAATTTATCATATTTACTTATGCAACTATTGTTGTCATAATCAATCCAAGTAGCTTTTTGTAAGGTCAATGCCGGTTTGTATTCAACTTTTATATCATCAAATTCATCTGTATGATCAGCACCAGTTGACCAAATCATACCTTTTACCCAATCAATCTGATAATCTCTGCCCCATGGGTCTCTTGGTAAATCCTGAAGATAATTACCTATCAAATATCTCAATTCATTGTGCTGATAAGGCAAATCTTCCATAGTATCGTGTTTTATTAAAGCTTCTTTTATAATATCAAGCTCATGCTCAGCCTTCGCTAATTTTGCCTGTTTTATGTAATCCTGATAGTAGGGGAGAGCAACACCAACAAGTATTGCAATGATAGTAATGATTATTAATAGTTCTATTAAAGTAAAGGCACGCTTTTTCATCTGTTAAATCCTTATTGAGCTGCTTTTAATTTTACGCTTGTATCACTTGATTTGTTCGGAATAATTGTTCCGTTATCTGGGAAATAGTTTTCTGGCTGTATCTTATCATCTTCGTATAAGCCCATACCAGCCGGATATTTACCTATAATAGAAGCTTCAGCAGTATCATAAAACGTTGATGAGGCTACTATATTGTCGCCTACTTCCATATCAGCATTCGGACAAACCTTAATTCTTACCCAGTTGTTTCCTCGTGGGTGCTTCCTATTTCCTGCAGATAGTCCGGAAAAATCTTCAATTACTGCACCATCGCCGAATGGGTTGGCTCTTGGAGTAGTCTTGCCAGTAGGAGTTACAATGAAATTATTATTAATATCGCTTGTATCATAACCACCTATAGGTCTGGCAAATTTAATATCTATTATATCGCCTGTATCAACCATTGAATTATTATTGTTATCAGTCCACCAGGCTCTTGTTGGAGCCATCAGAGGTCTAACGTCTCTTGAAATAATATTTGTTTCAAGACTTCCGTCATCGGCAGCGCTGAATACCATCGCAGCAGCATGAGAATAATAATAGATTCTGCCCCAGGGGTCAGTCATAGGCTTCATTAAATAGCCGCCTACCAGCCTCTGCTGGAAATTTTCCAAAGCCTTTTTATAATCAGCACCAGTCTTACCGAAACCAGGATTGAAAAACTCGCTGTTATCAGTTTCAAATCTCATTATGGCATTTCTGATTTCATTTAAGTCTGACTTTGCGGTAGAGATTCGTGCATCATCAAGGTAATTCTGTACATAAGGAACGGCTGCACCAGCTAAAATCGCAAGTATTGTTATAACCACCAGCAATTCTATAAGAGTAAAACCTTGTTTATGCATATAACACCCCTTTTTTGAAAATTCCGTAATATTATATCATACTCTTTCTCTTCACTAAAACAAAAAAAGCCTTATGGCTTTTTCTGAATTTTAGAACTAATTTTGCAAAAGATGAAACTCTTTCTTTAAAGCTTCTTGTAAAATATGAGAAAAATTTATGTTTCTTTCTAATGCCATGGCATTAAGCCAGGCAGGTAAAGTAACAGTTCTATTAACAGAACGATTTACAGAAGCCAATCTGACCGTTGGCATATAAACATCTATAAGAATAGCCTTTTCATTCTTTTTAGTCTTTATATTTTTTAATGCAGTAGGAACAGGAATCTTTTCATTATCTTCTTCCATTCCAAGGAGAACAATTCCTAAACATTCTCTTGCTGATTTTAATGCATCAATTTCGTCTTTTCCTTCAGTTACACAGTTTGGTAAATCTGGAAAAGTTATTGAAATACCCTTCTCATCTTCATAATTAAAAATTGCTGGATAATAGTATCGTTCAACTAATTTTTTACTCATATTTAACCTTTCTATAAAAGCTTTAATCCAGATTGTTTTTCCATTGATTTTACAGTTGCTATACAATAATCTTTGCAAGGATGTTTAACAGTGACACGGCCTGTTTTTGTTGGGTGCTTATATTGATAATGGCTTCCGTTTACACAAACAAGATACCATCCATCTTTTTCTAGTTTACGTATGACTTCTTTTGACGATATAGTTGGCATTAATTTTTCTTTTCTAAAAATATTATAACAAATATTTTTATATGTGTCACTCTATTGTTTAATTGATTTGATTTATATAATGAAAAAAGCATCTCTTTCGAGATGCTTTTTTGTTACGAGTTTTAACCAGGTAGTAGGAATTAACCCTTATTCCCTAATCCCTACACCCTATACCCTAGTAAAAAAATCTTCGATTTTTTTACTGTGCTGCTTTAATTGAAACAGGAACAGTTACTGCAGCAGAAGCAGTGTTTGGAACTTCGTTGAAAAGTTTTTCTGCTTTGATCTTTGTACTATAAATACCAGCATCACTACCAGCAGAACCAGAAGAAGCGTCAAAGAAAACAGACTGAGTAGCACAAATTAAAGAACCAGCCATAAAGTCATCACCAGGTGTAGCACCAACAACTATTCTTATCCAGTTCTGTCCTTTTGGATGTACTGGATCACAAGCATCAGCTGTGGTAATATCACCATCAGCAGTAGTCATAATTCTGTAAGAATTTGTTGCAGCAATTGCAAGACCACCAATAGTAGCAGCACCCAAAGGTCTAGTAAACTTAATATCAACATAGTCACCAGTAGTTACAGAACCGTTTCTGTCGATATCATACCACCAGGCTCTTGTTGGAGCCATTGCTGGGCGAACGTCTACAGAAATGATATTGGTGTTCT
The DNA here is from genome assembly GCA_017526725.1 of Candidatus Rifleibacteriota bacterium. The sequence goes on along the minus strand of JAFXRA010000319.1, from coordinate 850 downwards.
TATCACCGTCTTCAGCGCCAGAAAATACCATTGAAGCTGCATTAGAGAAATAATAGGGTCTGCCCCAGGGGTCAGTCAAAGCCTGAGTCAAGAATGGACCAACAAGCATCTGCTGCCAGTTTTTAAGTCTTTCAGCTTCATCATTACCAACACCGTCATTAGCTGGGTCGAAAAGTTTGTTTCTTTCAACTTCGTATCTCATAATAGCATTGCGAAGTTCGCCCAAGTCTTCACGGCACTTGGCAATACGTGCATCTTCTACGTAGTCCTGTACATAAGGAACAGCGGCACCGGCAAGAATTGCCAGGATTGTAATAACAATCAAGAGTTCAATAAGAGTAAAACCTTTTTTCATTAACATCCCTCCAAGAGATTTAATTTAAGATATAAGATCAAAGATCTTAGAAATTAAAGCCAAAGTTAATATGATAAGAGATAAGAGATTAAGAGGCAAGAGTGTAGGATTCTAAAGGCTCCTCTTGAGGGGAGCTGTCAGACGAATGTCTGACTGAGGGGTGAACTAACCCATTATCAACAAAGGTTCTTTGCAATAAACATAGTGTTACTCTAGTTAAGTCACCACTCCGGCACTTCGTGCCACCTCTCCTCAAGGAGAGGCTTTAGAAGTCTCCTACCACCATACACCAATCACAATAACTACATTGGCTCTTAATTAGCTAATTAAGAGCCAATATAAACTTACTGAGCTGACTTAATAGAAACAGGAACAGATACTGCAGCAGAAGCAGTAGTAGGAACAGCTTTGAATAATTGTTCAGCAACAATCTTCTTACTAGGATAAATACCAGCATCAGTAGTTGCTGCACCTTCAGAAGCATCAAAGAATTTT
>JAFXRA010000318.1 GCA_017526725.1 Candidatus Rifleibacteriota bacterium | reverse complement strand
TTCAAGTTACAAGATTCAAGATTCAAGATTTAAAGTTCTAATCAGATTATGCAAATAGTCTACACATTTGTCATAAAAAGTATAGCGTATGGGCTTTAGCTCTGAAAGCTATACGTTTATGACAATGTGTAGACTAGAAAAAAGTAATACTAATTTTACAGTAAATTTCAAGTTTCCGCACATCCTCTGCAAGGCTCGAAGAGCCATGACATTGCTGAAAGCAAAACGAAGTCCATCCAGTTCTGGTTGAATACTATTAGCAAACGTGAACTAAAATAAAAAAAGGCCTACTCGAATTCGATTAAGCCTTTTAAATAATAAAAAACTTTGATATTAATCTTTATTTGACTAATACTCCATTTTCATAAAGGTATTCTGGCGCAATATCTATCTCATCATTCCATATTACAGAACGACCACTAATATGTGCTTTCTTGAAAAAGGCAATGTTTTTTAATGGTTCAAAATAATTATCATCTAGCAATGGTTTGAAGTCAAAAAGCTTTATTTCACCTGTAATAAAGGTGAGCAATAAAGTATAATCATCGTTTGCTTCTACGTTATCTACAAACCAATTAGGACGTTTATTGATAGTCATAATGATAATCCTTAGTGTTATTTCAATGGGTCAATCTTATATAAAGGTTCTTTGTTCATTGCTAATTTCCAATTAGCCTCAAGTTCTTCTTTATGTAATTCAATCCACGCAACAACCAACCTTGTTTGTCTAGTTGGTAAATCACCTTCTAAGATATTACCATCAAAGTCAAAAACCGCTTCATCTTTTTGATACTCTGCATGTATGTGTGGTGGGTTATGTTCCCCTCTAACGTTCATTCTAATCAGAATACCTTGAAACATTGATATGGTAGGCATTAATAATTTCTCCGCTATGTTTTTTCCTAGTTACCTAAATTATAATTAGCAAATCAATTTGAGTCAAATATAAACGATGAAAAGGCTCTAGTTATAAAACTCATTCATCGATAGATGCCTTTTCGGAAAAGTTTTCATCAAAGATTTCACACAAGTATCTTATTTATACAAAAGATTATCAAAGAGACAAAAACATCGAGTGTTTCCCAATATATATGGCACAGTTTTTATAAGAAATTTCAAAGTTTGGCTATAACTTAAAAATATGTTATATTTTCAAATCTGTGAAAACTTTAAAAGGATTGTTGAATTTTAATGAAATCATTAATAGCAGTTGTTGTTGCTGGATTTATTTGCTTGATGTTAGCTCAATTAGGAGTTTTTTCAGTCTCTTTAACAAGAGCTAGTTTCATGGGCTTTATATATTTAGTTATTTTTTTATTTATTATTTGTTTTATTTGTACTTTTAAATATTGGGAAAAAACTACAAGAAAAAAAATTGTTATTTATATTGTAATTTACTGCTGCGTAAATGCGGTTACAGCATGGTGCTTTGAAAATATGCATGTAAGAAGAGATTATGAAGGTATGGAAGAAAAGGCTTGTTGGGAAAATGTTAGAATAATAAATGGTGCTGTAGAAATGTATAATATGGATAAAGACGTAATGATGGATGATTTGGATATTCATAAGTTGCTTGAAGGTAATTATATATACAAGGAATTATCTGTTTCTGATAAATGCAATTATACCAATGTTGGAAAACTGTCTAAAGATGGGTTTGTGTGTTGTATCAAACATTATAATAGTCAGCTTTCTAAACTTGGTAATAATGATGGTTTGAATAATAATATTGTACCAACTTCAAAACTTTCATACAGTAAGTTAAAAGAATTAAAAGAAGAAATTGAAAGCTTTAATAAGAAAATAAGAGAAAAAAAAACATTTTTCGAAAGAGCAGCATTTTATTTAAAAGAAAACAAACATGAAATCAAAAGTAAATTTTATCCTTTTTTTGTATTGTTTTGGCCTACTTTTCTTTCCAAAATTTAAACTCTGAGCTCTAGGCTCTGAACTCTAAAATAATGAGTAGATTAAACTTTAAAATTGAAGCAACAAGCAGTGGAACCGCGGCTAGGGCAGGGCGGTTTACGACATTACATTCAGAAGTGAAAACTCCTGTGTTCATGCCAGTTGGAACAAGAGCCACCGTAAAAGGTCAGACGATCGAAAGTCTGAAAGAAAACGGTGCTCAATGCCTTTTAGCAAATACTTATCATTTGTTTTTAAGACCTGGAGCTGAAGTATTCCGCAAATTTGGCGGAATTCATAACTTTATGAAATGGGACGGCTCTGTTTTAACAGATTCTGGCGGATTTCAGATATTTTCTCTACATAAAGATAGAAAGATGAATGAAGAGGGTGCTGAATTTAAGAGCTACTTAGACGGTCAGACATTTTTATTGACTCCAGAATTGAGCATTGAAACACAAAAAGCTATTGGTAGCGACATTATGATGGTATTAGACCAGTGTATTCCATCTACTGCAAGCTATGAAGAAGCAAAGGCCGCAATGGAACTTACTCACAGATGGGCACTTAGAAGCCTTGCTGCGAGAGGCGATTCAAAACAGTCTATGTTTGGAATAGTTCAAGGCGCCTGCTATGAAGACTTAAGAAAGCAAAGTGCAGCATTTTTAACACAGCAGCCTTTTGACGGTTTTGCAATCGGCGGTTTGGCTGTAGGTGAAACCCCAGAAAAATGCTGGGAATTTACTGGTATTGCTGCTTCTTGTCTGCCAAAGGAACTTCCTAGATATTTGATGGGTGTCGGCACACCAATAGATATTCTAGAAGCGGTTAACTGCGGTGTTGATATGTTTGACTGCATTATGCCGTCGCAGCTGGGTCATCGAGGAACAGTCTATACCTCTCAGGGCAAAATGCAGCTTAGAAGAACTGTTTATAAGTTCTCAGAAGAAGTATTAGATCCTAAATGTGACTGCTATACCTGCAGAAGCTATTCCAGAGCTTATTTGCACCATCTGATCAAATCAGGCGAACCTCTCGGCTGGTTCTTGCTTACTACTCATAATCTAGCTTTCTATCATCGTTTGATGCGTGAAATGAGACAGGCTATATTTGAAAATAAGTTCGTTGAATACTACAACGCAAAGCGGCCGTTACTGCTGATTTCAGATGAAGATAATCCGCCTGTTCCGCCAAGAAGAAATGTTGTAAGAGTTCATCGGCTTGGCGACTATGAAATTCATCATAGCAAGGAAGGTTTTGCCAGCATAAAGCAGACTAGTTCTGGTGAAATAATGCATTCTGTCAATAAGCCTGAAGAAGAAGCCAACAGGTTGTATATAGAGCAGTCTGATTTGGCAAAAAAAATTCTGATGCTACCCCACAATGACGATGCTAAGATAGTTGTATGGGATGTGGGGCTGGGAGCTGCTCATAATGCTATGGCTGCAATCAGATGCTTTGAAAATGTTTTGAAAGAAAATGGTCCTGAAAAGCTGAAAAAGCTGAAAATTATCAGCTTTGAATGTGACTTAGACCCACTTAAACTAGCTTGTAAGCATAATAAAGAATTTCCGCACCTTCATCATAGTGCACCTTTTAAGCTTTTGAAAGAAGGTAAATGGTGTGATTCAACAGGTCTATTGGAATGGAAACTTGTTGAAGGCGATTATTTAAAGCTTTTCGACAAAGAAGAAAGACCGGATATTATTTTCTTTGACCCATTTTCACCAAAAACTGATTCTGACTGTTGGAGCTTGGATTCTTTCTGCCATTTATATGACTATTGTAAAGGCAAGAGTTTTGAACTTTATACATATACGACTTCAACTAAAATAAGAGCTACAATGCTTGCTGCTGGAATGTGGGTTGCAAAAGGTGCTGCAACTGGTCCGAAGGAGTCTACTACTATAGCATTCTCTGATGGAGATACTGCTATAATGCACAAATCAGCCAAAAGTCTATTGCCTAAAGAATGGCTTGATAGATGGCACCGCTCTCAGGCACAGTTCCCAGATAACTTATCTGAAGAAGAAAAAGTGGAGTTTACAGAGAAAATAGAAAATCATAAGCAGTTTTAGGAGTATTAATTA
>JAFXRA010000317.1 GCA_017526725.1 Candidatus Rifleibacteriota bacterium | reverse complement strand
GTTTGAATAAGCTTGCCGTTTTGTTTTTCAATTTGATAAAGCTCATAAACATACCAAGGGCTTTCTCTATAAAGACCAGATTCATAATTTGACAATTTGTCAAAAGTTTCAGATGAATAAAAATCTTTCATAAGCTCATCAAAGTCTTTACCTGTATTTTTTACTTCATAAAAGATAATATCTTTAATAATTCCCTCTAAAAGATGTTTTTGAATATTCATTTCTCAAATCCTTTTCCAAAATCTTTATATGGCTTACATAAAGATAAATCAATTTTTTCTATAATTGTATTTGAACCATGATAAAGAATCATTAAATACTGCCACCATTTTTGTTACATATCATTGTCAAGTCATTTACTGCATCTTCAATAGAAAGAGTATGTTCGATATTGTAGTGTTCTTTTAAAAAACTGATTCCTTTAAATTTGTATAAATAATTGAAAGATTCTTTCTGTGAAAGTGCATGATAATCCGCAAATTCACTGATACAGGCAATTATATATTCAATTAAATTTTTTTGTTCTTGTTCTGACATATATGTTTATTGTTTTACTGTTTGTTTAATTATAACATATATAAAGAGATTAACAAACCCTAATAGTTACTTGATTCAGGCTCATAACCAATTTCACAAATACTAAATCTTGCTTGAAAGCTTTTTAGGTGCTATATTCCTAAATATAATCACCATTCGGAGGCTAACCCAAGATGTATTTTAATCAGCTAGAAACCAAGGCAGCAACTCCAGCTCAAGCTTTACCAAACGAAAAAAGAGGCAAAATTTACGCCGATGTTCCGTTGAATTATTTTAGCAATATAGATGAACTCAAGAACTATGTTGTTGAATTGAAAAAGCTTGGCGTAAACGTTTTACTTATTCTCCCGCATTTCAAGCCAAGTTTCTCTCCATATGTAGTAGCAGATTATGAACAGCCCTGTTCTTTATTTGGTTCTTGGGAAAAATTTACAGAATTTACTGCTTTTGTAGAAAGCCTAGGCATTGACCGTATGATTGATATCCCTTTCAACCATGCAGACTGGAACTGTGCTCACCTTCAAAGAGAATGGTATAAAGAATACAAGACTAATGGGATTGAAGCCGGTGCTGATGACGAAGATGCTGACGGCAACCGCATTCATGTAAACTGGGGTGCTTTCATTCTTGATAATTCAATTAAAGAACTTCAGGATTACTGGCTTGAAAAGGTTATTTACCCCCATATCGAAAAGCGCCACGTTAACGCCATTCGTATTGACGCAGCCTGGGGATTAGACCCTAACGGTCTTAAACGTATAGTTCAGGAAACCAAGAAGCGTTATCCTAATGTTTGGTTTTTAACTGAAAATCTTGGAATGGCACCATTGATTAAGCTTGCCAAATCTGGTATTGAAGCTGGTGCAGACCGTTTTTTCAACAATATGTACTGGTATAACGGTGGTTTATATGTTCCAACAGATGTTTATAAGCTTTATAAACGTTCTAATGGTGTTCCGACCAGCACAATATATGCAAGCCACGACACCCTAATGCCAGCCATGAAAGCTTATTCCAGACTTCGAAGCAAAGACATTAAGGGAATGAACAACAAAGCGATTGTCAGACTCTTTGTTCAATATGAAAATATCCATTCTGTAAAACAATTTGACGAACCTACTCAAAAAGAAGTTATTGCTCAGATGAAGCTTGATTTTGCTCTTTCAGCCCTTATGAGCACAGACCTGATGTTTGTAGCCGGTTCAGAAAAGGCATTATTTGAAGCCAACAATGTATGCAATTCAACTCCGGAAGACTTCAAAAAAGGCGTAGAATCTGATTTGCCAAACTTCATGCAGGACACACTTAACATAAAAGCTTCTGATGAAATATTCAACTGCGAAGGCGTTATTATTCCATTCGGTCTTTGGAAACTAGACCAGGCAGGTGTAAGAGGCTTTGTTAAAACAGCAAAGAATGGCAAACAAGCTTTTGTAGCTGTTAATAACTCAGACAATACAATCAATGTTAAATTGCCAAAACGCATAAGAAAAGCTCAAAAAGGCTATTTGCATACTGCTGGTGATAAGGCAGAAATAGTCATTCCAGAATCAATTGATTTGCCAGCCCTTTCTGTTGTTGTAATTTCCTGCTGAGAACAAATACTTACAAACAAAAAAGCCTAGATTTTTAATCTAGGCTTTTTTATTAAATTATTCATTTACTAAAAGGAAACTGATTAATTTTAATATTATATTAGGCTTTTTAATCCCTTGACTCCATACAACATAATATCAAAACAACTATAGAAAACTGACAAAGATGAAGTAATAAAAGCCAGGGAGTGAAACCTCCGTCTCTTAGTCTGCGGGCTTGCGGACCAATTGTTGAAAACCCGATAACCGTCTCAATAAAGATAAACAAAGCCATAAAAGCAAACAAACCAAGCCCTACAAGGAAATTTCCCTGACCTGTATTTTGCCCGCCAAATATAACTGTTGCTAAACCGAAAACTCCAAATATGATAAAAAAGCCAAGCATTTGGATAATAAAAGTAATAATAATATAAGTCCAGAATGGCTTTCTTGTTAACCTGCCTTCAAAAGAAAAACAAGAAAACAATACTTCCTTATAGTCTCTTATTATTTCATCCATAAATAATCTCAAACTTTTTTAGTATTTATAAATACTGCCACCAATATATTCTCTTAACAGAACATTATTAGGAATAATATCGTAAGAAGTATCTGACCATTCTTCAATAGAATCAAAGATATCTTGAATTCTCTTAGCTCTGATATAAGCGTCCTGACGTTTTGGGTTATCTTTGTAATCTTTTACAAAATCAGGGAAATATTTACCGAGAATATGCTTATAAATAGGCAATTCATAAGGTAAAGAGCCATCAATAATGTGATCAACAGTTCCAACAAATGGAATTATATGCTGAATTTCAGAGCGTCTGACATAATGCCAGTGTTCCAAAGTCTGACGTGGATTATAGCCTCTGTGCCAAGAATCACGAACCATGCGTCGAAGAATTCTTATATCTGTCCAGCGAATGAATTCGCCTTCTTTATCACGAATCTGACAAAGTGTTTCGATATAGAGTTTAAATTTCTTTTCGTCTTCTACACTACTTGTCATCGGAGCATAAAGGCCATGCAGAGAGTCAAGAAGAAGAATCTGATTTTCTTCTAACTTCATTGGTGTAGTTTCAGCAGTTCTCTTACCAGACTTAAAGTCATAATGCGGCATCTGAATAGTTTTGCCAGCAATAAGGTCTGCAAGATGCTGATTAATCAATTCTAAATCAAGAGCTTCAGGAACTTCAAAATCATAATCTCCAAATTCATCTTTTGGATGATGTTCCAAATCAAAGAAATAATTATCTAATTCCATGGAAACAAGTTCGTATCCATGTGCTTTGAGATGTTCGCCAATTTTAATTGTGGTTGTTGTTTTACCTGAGCTTGATGGACCAGCAACAATAACAATTCTTACTTTGCCTTCTCTAGCAATGATTTTACGAGCTGCTTCTTCAACATCGGCGTCATATTTTTCTGTTACTTCTTTTACTAGTTGAGGATAAGTTCCGTTTTTAATTCGTTCGTTAATCTTTTCAATGCTGTAACAATTATGATCTACAGACCAGTTAAGAACCTGCCATATTTTTTTATAAGGAATATTACCATCAAAATTAAGCTTCTGGTGTTCGCTTTCTTCGCGGCGTTTATTTCTATCGTGTCTATAAAGAATAAAGGCTTTTGCTGTTCTAGCGTGCCCTGCTTCTATAAGTTCTTTTTCTATAATATCTTGAACATCTTCTACTGTATGATAAGCAGAATTGCCTTGACTTAACTCAAGCTGATGAACAACTTTGTCTGCTAATATTTCTGCAAGACGTCTATCTTCCCCGCCAACTTCTACTGCCGCTTTAAAAATAGCATTTACTATTTTATCCTTATCAAAATCTACTATCTGACCATTTCTTTTTGCAATCTTTTCTAGTGACGCCATCAGTGTCTTCTCCTTCTTCTAAAGCTTACGCAAATTAATTCTAGTACGGAATTTACTAAACTGTCAATAGGGCGAGTGTACTTTTGTACAATCGCCCTATTTTTTTATTATTCTTTCAAGTTTTTTCTGCTCTTGTACCTTACAACTTATATCTTACTTAGTGTCATTGATAACTTTATACGTTACAGCCACCTTACCAAGAATCTGAGC
>JAFXRA010000316.1 GCA_017526725.1 Candidatus Rifleibacteriota bacterium | reverse complement strand
TTCTATCACCGACTCCCAAAGCAAGAGCTCCACCGCTGCCGCCTTCTCCGGTGACAAAGCATAAAATAGGCACTCTTATTTCAGACATTTCAGCCAAAGACTCAGCAATTGCATTGCTTTGCCCTCTTTCTTCAGCGCCTATTCCAGGGAATGCACCAGGAGTATCTATAAATGTAATAATGGGCAGATTAAAGTGTTCCGCCATATGCATTAATCTTATAGCTTTACGATAACCTTCCGGATGAGCCATACCGAAATTTCTATTAATGTTTTCTTCAGTATCGTGGCCTTTTTGGTGCCCAATCAGCATAACAGAATACTCACCTATTTTACCGATTCCGCCAATAATAGCTTTATCATCACCAAATTCTCTATCGCCATGAAGTTCAAAGAAATCTTCACCGCAAAGCAGATTGATGTAATCAAGAGTTGAAGGTCTTTCAATGTGTCTTGCTACTTGTACAGCCTGAAAAGGAGTCAGATTGGAATAAATATCTTTTTTGCGGTTAATAACACGACTTTCAACAGAATCTATCCAATTCTGAAGTTCGTCTTTTTCTTCTTTATCAGTATCATTACTTTCTTGAGTAGCTTTTAATTCATTCAGATATTGTTCATCGCCAGAAAAGCTTTCAAAATCTAGATATTTTGGCATTTCAATTACTCCCGGCTATCTGTAATAATCTTAAAAGCTTACTGATAGAAGCTTTTAAATCGGAACGATTAACAATTGCGTCAATCATACCATGTTCTAAAAGGAACTGTGAACGCTGAAATCCTTTTGGAAGTTTCTGCCTGATGGTCTGTTCTATAACTCTCGGCCCAGCAAAACCAATCAATGCACCTGGCTCAGCAAGATTAATATCGCCTAGAGTAGCAAAGCTTGCAGAAACCCCTCCTGTTGTCGGATCTGCCAACACAGAAATATAAGGCAAATGTGTGTGTTTAAAACGCATTACTGCAGCTGAAGTTTTTGCCATCTGCATTAAGGAAAAGATACCTTCCTGCATTCTAGCACCGCCGCTGGAAGTTACAATAACTACCGGCAGCCTGCTTTCAATGCCTTCTTCAAACAATCTTGCAACTCTTTCACCAACAACCGAACCCATACTTCCACCCATAAAATCAAAATTCATAACGCCAAGAAGTATAGGAATACCATCTAATTTGGCTTTTCCCACAATGATAGCCTCATTAATAAGTAAAGCATTATCATCGTTATCCTTAGCAGCATTTTTTTCTACTGCTTCAGATACTCTTTGCGGGTAGGGCTTAGAATCAACAAAATTTATCGGATCTACAGGAAGAATTTCCTGAAAGAGTTCTTCAAATGAGCCTTCATCTACCAAGAGCTTCACTCTATCTCGAATAGGCATTCTCATGTGGTGATTACACTTATCGCAAACATAATTATTTTTTGGAATATCTTCTATTCTCAGGTCTTCACCACAACCGGGGCACTTTTTCCAATTTTCGGAATAAGTGCTTCGGCTTCTCCAAAATTTTTCAAGTATACTCATTTATTTGGTTCCATATTCAAAAAAGTTACAAGTGTCAAGTCTTTTATAACAAATTTTTTAATCCATTTCAACTAAAAACAAAGTTCAGAATTTCCAAACCTGTTTATTCTCTAGGTTTCGAAATTCTGAACTTAAATCAGGTCAAATCAATCTAAGTACATTTTAGTTTTCGAGTTTAAAGCTGTATGTACCGCTCCATTTACTCTTAGAGTCTTCAGAAGATCTAAAGACCGCAAAAAGTCTTAAATAATAAGTTTTATTTGCTTCAAGTCTATCAAGAGAATCTGTCACATGGTAAGTGCAAGCGGAATTTGAATCAAATTCATCCTTTTCAACTTCACCAGTTTTGTTACCAGCATCTTTACTAGTTTTATATACATAATAATAAAAACCAGTAGCCTCAGGACTTGTTAAAGTTTCAAAATTAATTCTTATATTTTTTCCACCCAAAGGTTCAATTTTAACATTTTTATAATACGAATCGCTTGCTTCTTGTCCCATTTCAGTTCCTGGTACTACAGTAGTAGTTGTTGAATCTGGAATTTCTACAGGAGCTGCAGAGGTAATAAATGTTAAAACACTGCTGAAAGAAGAAGAGGACGTCTTGTTTCCGCTTTTATCTATACAGGTAAGCTCATAGTAATATGTTGTATTAGCCTGAAGTCCAGTAACGGTTCTTTTATGTGAGGTTGTGTAACTGGTGCTTACAGGAAACTCCATTCTATCACCTTCTACAGTTTTTATAACCATTCTGCTGGTACAATTTTCATCGCTCTTCCAGGAAATTGTTACAGAATTATGAGTTGGGCTGACGACAACACTTGATAAAACTGGCGGAACAGTGTCAGTCATACCTGGCAGACCATTAGTTCCATGACAAAGATAGCATAAACTATCATCATTATAATTATGGTCTGGATTATTAGTAGTTTCGTTATGACAGGTCAAACAGTCTGTCTGCTGCCAACCAGGATGTTTATTATCTAATAATGGAGCATTATCGTGTCCATTAATAGAAGAAGTTTCATCGTCAGGAACAGAAATAACAGGGGTGTTGAGCGAGCCTGGAACCATAGTGCTGCCATCACCGATAATAGTGCCTGTAGACGTATTTGTACTAGTACTAGTTGTATAAGCTGCAAGCGGGTTCGTGGTGGCACCGGAATCAGACCTGCTGGATTTACATCCAACAGAAAATAATGCAACACCAGCGATTAAGCTTATTGTGAGCAAGTGGTGCGCTCGAAATCGGGAAAACGACTTCATGATTGATTTGAGACCTCCAAAATATTGTTATAGTACTTCGCTCATACATCGTCTCTTTTTAATAAAAAACTTAACTATTTCTACTATTTTGAACAATTAGATACTTAATTTCAGCAACTTAGTATTTTGTAAATAATTTTTTTTATTTTTTCATTCAAGATTTATAAACATCTGCCGAATAAAATCAAAACTTAACCGTTATTGCTTAAATAACGCTAAATTTAACAGTTTTTAGGGATTATAAAACCAAATGAAGAAAGCATTGACTTGGCTATCTACCTTAATAAAGACCACGTTTTACACGATTACGGTCTATCCATTGTTTGTGTTAAAGAATATTGGTTATCACTTGCGGTCTCCATCTGTTCTTTTGTATGCAGCAGTTTTCTTTATATTAGATAGAATTACTAAGCTGATGATTGTGAATAATTCGCATAATCTTCCAGTATCAGTAATTGATAAGTTTTTTACAATAACCTTTGTAAAAAACCCCGGAGTAGCTTTTGGATGGTTCCCTGATTGGAAATTGCCGCCTATACTTATGGCGTTGGTTATGATTATAATAATAACCTATTATAGTCTAAAGCTTCCAGAAGAAGAAAGAATCACCAGATGGGCACTTGCACTACTTGTAGGTGGAGCTGTCGGAAATCTCTATGACAGAGTAACCTATGGTTTTGTAGTAGACTTTTTCCTTTTCCATTTTGGAGCCTTTGATTTCCCTGTATTCAATATAGCAGATATCATAATTGATTTGGGTGTTTTCATGCTCTTTATTGATATTTTCTTCTTATCAAATGATAACGAAGAAGAGGAAGAAGAAATGCTTTCTGATGCAACAGCAGCTTGATATATGCATCCAATTATAATTACAACTCCATGGTTCAATGTTTATAGTTACGGTTTTCTATTAGCAATAGGCTATACTGTTGCAATAGTCCTAACCTGTTATAAAGCAAATAAAAATAGCCTCGATGCCGGGGCTATTTTTGACTTAATGCTGCTTCAATTAATTGTAGGCGTTTTAGGTTCAAGATTTCTCTTTCTAGCTGAATTCGCCCCCGATAAGCTGTTTACACTCAATTTTCTAGCTTTGGAACAAGGCGGTTTAACTTTTTACGGCTCTGTAATTACAGGTTTTTTTTTCGATCTGGTTTATTTAAAGTTTAAGCAAATACCCATTTGGAAAGCAATGGATTGTCTTGGTTTTGGCATGGCACCAGGTATTGCCGTTTCAAGAATAGGATGTTTTTTAAACGGCTGCTGCTATGGTTTGGAATGTTCTCCTAGTATCGGATTTCAATTCAGAGCAGCTGGGCAAGGTTATTATCATGCAACTCAGCTTTATGAAAGTCTTTTCTCATTAGTAATTTTTATAATATTATTATGGTTTATAAAATACAAACAAACTCACCATGGACAAATAGCTCTAGGTTTTTTAAGTCTCTATGGTTTCTTCAGATTCTTTATTGAATTTTTAAGAGCAGAAAACCCGGTTTTCCTATTAGGAATGACTCTTTCTCAGCTTTTAAGTATAATATTCATTATTACATCTATAATAATATGGAAAATAAATAACAAGAACAAAGAACTTGAAATCATGCCCAATACAAATGAAGTATCTCTAGAGAATGTAAAATGAAATCGTTATTAGGAATAGATTTGCCCTTTTACAGCTATGGGATTTTAATGGGCATAGCATTTATACTAAGTGTATTATTTTTCAAATACAATTCACGTAATAGTAAAATTCCCCGCCCCCCTCTAATAGATATTTTATTAATCATTTCTATATTTGGAGTATTAGGAGCACGTATCAATTATATATTGTTATTTCCACAATACTATAATTCATTTCGAGATTATATTGCTTTGCACGAAGGCGGCCTAGTATTTTACGGCGGAATGCTGGCTGCTATATTGGGGCTTTTTATATACTGCAGAATAAAAAAGTATTCTTTTGGTATGGTTGCTGATTACATGGTTCCTTCATTAGCATTAGGTCATGCTTTAGGAAGAGTTGGGTGTCTTATAAATGACTGCTGCTACGGATGTCAGACTAACCTAATAAAAATATACCATCTAAAGACTGATTTTCCCGGGGTTTATCGTCATCCCACGCAATTATATGAAATACTCTATTTAATCGTTTTAGCAGTTATATTCTTCTTTATTTTGCGGAGTGGATGGCAGGAAAAGTCAGAAAACCGTGGAAAAACAGCCAGCTTATATTGTATTTCATATGCGATTTTAAGATTTTTAAATGAATACTTAAGAGATGATTCCAGAGGTGGATTTTTTACCATATTAAAACTTTCACCTGCCCAGATTACTTCACTTATACTAATAATCTGTGGTATTTTATATATAGTAATAAATAATAAAGTTGATTGCGGAGTAAAGAACAATGAATAATACAGAAAAATGGAATATCACAGAGGAATTTGCAGGAATGCGTCTTGACCAGGCAATCAACAAAAAGTTTCCTGATATTTCAAGAAATACAGCTCAAGAAATGATTAAAAATGGTGAAATTACAATAGGAAATTCCACCGTTAAATCAAGCCAAAAATTAAAAACTAATGATACTGTAGTTATCAATTTTAGAAAAGATGACTTGGAAACGGATATACAGGCAACTGAGATGAATTTCCCAATAGTTTACGAAGATAATGATATAATTGTTATCAATAAACCTTTTGGTCTGGTTGTTCATCCTGGAGCCGGTCAGGAAAAAGAGACTGTTGTTTCAGCACTATTAAGTCATACAACTTTAAGTCCAATAGGCGCTCCAGACCGTCCTGGTATCGTTCATAGATTAGATAAAGAAACCAGCGGAATAATGATTCTGGCAAAGAATAAAGAAGCTCACAAAAACTTAGCTGAACAGTTTGCAAGTCATGATTTGGAAAAAGAGTATATAGCTCTGATTCAAGGACATATAGTTAATAAAAAAGGCCGTATTCAGGTAGCAATAGAAAGAGATCCTATTCACCGCCAGAGAATGAAAGCAACTTCTGCCGATAATGGCAAAATGGCTATTTCTATTTTTGAGGTAATGGAATACCTTAAAAATTCTACTTTGGTAAAAGTTCAAATACTTACAGGCAGAACTCATCAAATAAGAGTTCATATGGCCTTTACAGGTCACCCATTATTAGGTGATACTACTTATGGCGGAAGAAAATTTGGCAATTCAGAACACTTTCTCCACAGCAGTAAATTAACAATTACCCACCCAACAACAGGAAAAACGATGACATTTCAAGCGGATATTCCTCAACGTTTTAAGGAAGTTATAGAAGAATTAAGAGAAGGAGGATCTAAAAAGCTGTGAGGTATTTAAAAATGTTTAATTTAAATAAAAAAGGCGGATTAGGCTTTTATGCTTTATTATTATTGATGCTTGGTCTTGGCCTTGCTGTTTTCGTTTTTCTTCCGGAATACTCGGATGTGCAAAACGGGATTTATTCGGTTTCCTGTACTGATATAAGAACAAAAATAGACAGTGCTGTAGAAGATTATAATGTTAACAACAGCAATACTTACTCTAAGCCAGGCCAAATTGTTGATTTAGATACATTAAAAGAAAAAGGTTACCTTCGCGAAATCAAATATTGCCCTCAAAAAGGTACATTCCTATTTGGTAAAGACGGTAAAGTAATTTGCTCTATTCATTCGAAAGGCCAATAAAATGACAAAATATAAAAGACATACCTATATTATTAAAACAGGTCTACAGCTTCGCTATATGGGAATTTTAACTGCATGTATGCTGACTGTTGCCATGAGTGTTGGCTGGATAATCTATCATACTTCTTGGAAACAAATCATTAATACTCCAGATTTAAGTGTTGATAAACTCTACTTAATATTTGAAAATGTTAATAATCAGTTGCTATGGTGGATATTAGGCTTTGTTGCTATCATAGGTGTTATTTCGATATTTGTTTCACATAAAATTGCTGGCCCTGTATATAGATTGGAAGAAAGCACAAAATTAATAGCTTCAGGCGATTTAACTCATAGAGTTCATTTAAGACAGGGCGACGAATTAGGAGATTTGCAGGATGCATTCAATGAAATGACTGAATCATTGAGCAAAATGGTTTATAAAGATAGAGAAGTAATAGAAAGACTAGCCCGAACTGGCGATAATCTTCGAAAAAAAGTTGATGAAGAAAATATTACAAAAGAATCTCTAGAAGAAATAACTTATGAATTAAATTCTATAATAGAAGAATTAAAACTTGTTACTAGTGGTTTCAAAATATTAGAACCCAACAAAGACAAAGAAAATTCAGAAAAGAGTAATGATACTGCTGAAGAAACAAACTATGAAGAAAAAAGTTTAGAAGAAACAAATAAAGAGTAGTTATAGTTTGTAGTTTTTAATAGTTTCTTTGGCATTTATACTTAGTATCTAAATACTTAAATCTGGTCTGCCGATAGTTTGTTTATGATTTACTATAAACGCCATAACTATACTATTCTAACATGTTTATTAATGGTTTCAGTATTAATACTGCTCACAGGCATGACAGTAAGAAAGACTCCTGAACGCAGAAAAGAGGATACTGCTGCAAAAGGGCGTCCGGTTTACGAAGAAATGTTTCGAGACGGAAGATTAAGAATAGTAGTTTTTTGGGGATGGGATCATCCAAGAGATACAATTATGGGTGTTTTCCCAGCATTCGAAACTCTTAATGGAAAAAGATTGTATTATCAAGGTCGACCGGTTCAAATAGAAATCGGTATGATAACTCAGATAAACGATAACCCCAAAGGAATATTTAAACAAGCCTTAGAAGACCCAACAGTTGATGTAGTCATTTATTCCGGTCATGGAAGATATGGCCGGGGAATGGCCTTTACAGATATGGAAGATATTTTTCACTGCGGCAATGGCGATATAGTAGAAGATAGGCATGTTAAGCCATATAGGAATATAAAAGCAACATCTGAAGACTTAGACAGCACTCGTTTTCCTCAAAGCTATAAAATTATAATGCTTAATACATGTGATTCTAACGGACATTTCAGAAAATCATGGGGTAAAAGATTTCAGGTTTGCAACTCACCAGTAGATCTTATAACAGTTGAATACCCTGTATTTAATTATTACGATCACGTAAGAGTATTAAATTTCATGCAAGATTTGCTTTCTTTTGCTGACTGGAAAACAATAAAAAAGCATTATGACTCAGAAATTCATAAACGTAAAAATAGATTAATTATTGAACCAATTTTCGTGCCAAACGATTCAGAATATGCTAGTGTAAATTAAAGAGATTTATTTCCGGAGAGAGTGAGAAATGAATGAAAACAAACAATCCTTTGCAGGATTGGGAATACCTTTAGTTTTATCTATAATAGCGTTATTCTTTTGGAATTCAGTTTTAATTCTTCCAATTAAACTGATGACTGTTTTTTTTCATGAGCTTTCACATGGATTAGCCGCTATTATTACCGGTGGAAAAATCATAGGCATAGAATTGAACATTAATCAAGGCGGCGTTTGTTACCATCAGGGGGGATGGTTTCTTGTAGTAGCCAGTGCTGGGTATTTAGGCAGCCTATTATGGGGCTCAACTATTTTTCTGGCCTCATTAAAGAATAATATCAGCAGCATAATTACTAAGACGATAGCTGTTATTTTGATAATCACGACAGGTTTATGGATTAGAAACATTCAAGCAATAGCAATAACAGTAACTACTGCTGTAGCTTTGTTTTATATTTCAGCCAATCTCGAAGAAAAATATTGTTCTATGTTCTTGAAATTTGTCAGTTTAGTATCTTGTTTTTATGTAGTGTTCGATATAAAAGACGACCTACTGGACAGAACTATCCCAATATCTGATGCCTACCAGATATCTAAAAGAATTTTTCCATCAATCATGGTTCCGGCAGGAAGTTATTTAATTGGTCTACTGTGGTTAGGCATAGCAATATTCGTATTGTGGAAAATCTTTAAATACGCTTTAAAACACCAATAGGAAGTAAGGATCTTATGGCTTTAAATTTAAATCAACTTCAAAGAATCTGGAATCTTCACCAGGAATTAGATAATCTTTTAGAAGGTTTTCAGTTCAGTCAAAAAGATTTAAAAACTTCACTGAAAGAGTTATTTGAATTTTTAAAGGAAATAATAAACATCTCTGCTTTTTATGTTGAAACAAAAAACGAAAAGCTGATCAATACTATTTACACTTTTGGAAAATGTGATGAAAAAACCAAATTAAGAGATTCAAAACTAAAAAAAGTTAATGAGATAATAAGTATTAAAACACCTGATATTTTTTGGTATGCTCTGTCTATTGATGTAGACGGCCACATTATAGGCACAGTAGCGATTGGATATAATGAATCAGATTTAACGGAATCCGATGAGTTTTACAAAGAAACAATAATTACTATAAGCGAACTCATAGATACATTTATATACAACATACAAAGTTCCAGCATAAAACACAGCCTGATTATGGGGTTACAGGAAGCATTAGCAGATATAGACATCAGCAGTTCCTTAGATAGAACAACAAAACTCCTGCATCACAGCATTAAATTCAAAAAAATGCTTATTGTGTATATTGACAGGGATATTATTGCGGATAACAAAAATATAAAATATATCCTTTATGATGGCAGTAAAAGAATTAATGACAACAATGAAAAACCTTTAGATTCACTAGAAAATCTAGTACGTTCTAAAAAAGACTTTTTGTCTATAACACCTGCTGAACTGCAACAAAATTTAGAAATGGGTTCAATTGCAATTTCATATTTAACAAAAGGTTTTTATGAAGAAGAGCCAATAGGTTTTATCTGCATAGAAACTCCAAATAATCAAAAACTAAATACTTTAGCAAAAGAACTCCTCCAAATATTTTCTGAAGAGTTAAGACAAAGATTAGTAGATTTAAATAGAGAAAAGAATATTCTAAGGAAATATTTTTCAAATACAGTTATAACAAAGCTTATAACCACTCCCAATTACGAAGAACGCTATTTAAAAGCTAGAGAAGCTGAAATAGGCATTATATTTGCCGACATATCAGGTTTTACTGAAATGAGCGAGCAGATATTAAAAACACCTGAAAGAATAACCAACTTTATTAATAGATGGGCTAGAGGTGTGGTTGCCAGAGTCTTTCCATTGGGAGCAACTCTGGATAAAATTATCGGTGATTGTGCAATGTTTCTGTTCGGACCTCCATTCTATACTTCTAGTAAAGAAGAAATAGTAAAACATATGCTTCAAGCCTCTCAACAGATTGTTGCCTTTACTAGAAATTATCTTGAATCTCCTCAGAATGAAGATATAAAAAAACACCCGGATTTCAAAAAGTTTGGAGTTTCTATAGGTATTAATTTTTGTCACTGCATTGTAGGTCTAATAGGTCCCAATAATGACATTACCGCTTTTAGTTCTGGAGTGAATATTACAGCTAGACTTCAAGGATTAGCTGGAGCCAATGAAATATTAGTCACAGAATCTGTAAAAAACATTGCTGACAGTTCAAACCATAATTGGCAATTTTCTGAAAAGAAATCAACAAAAGTTAAGAACGTTACAGAACCATTAGGATATTATAATTTTATATCCAATCGTTAAAGATGATTATTTCTGTTACAGAACCATTATTAAAACAAAATATAAAAAAGGAATGGTTTGTTTATATAGTTGAATGCAGCGATAAATCTCTTTATACGGGCATTACGAATAACCTGGAAAACAGAATAAAGACCCATAACAAAGGAAAAGGTGCAAAGTATACAAGAGCAAGGCGCCCTGTAGTTTTAAAATATTACGAAACTGCTTCAGATAAAAGTTCTGCATCAAAACGAGAAATTGCTCTAAAAAATCTTTCCAGAAGCCAAAAGATTAAATTAATCAACTTTCAGAATAATCATCAAAATATATAAAATCAGAAAGTTCTCTCATTAAAAACAAACCATTTCTAGGAATTGCATTTAGCGATTCAGCAGCTTTACCTATATGGGAAAAATGCTTTACGCCCAGCTTTAACAATTCATTAACACAAAGATTTTTTGTTTCATCAGATAAGAGCAAAGAAACAGAACAAAAATTTCCTGATAAAGGGTAAAGCAATTCCATTAAACTTTCCAAATTGCTGACTCTCTTTATGTAAAGAGTTCTATTTAAACAGGAAAGCTTAAATGCTGGATTATAATCCAATATTAAAGTAAAAGAAAAATCCTCAGGACAAACCAATCTTCCCTCTCCTTTAACCTGCATCATTCTTGCTGTTTCTCTTATTTTTCGAATTTCTACTTTTTCATCGAAAGAAAGATTTCCACAAGGATAATCTTCGCAAACAGCTATCATTTCATCGAAGAGAGCTTCAATAAACTGATGAGAAGTTTTTAAATCCTTATCTAATATATAAACAACATGAGGCGAATAAGGCGTTTCCTGATTCCATTGGCAAATATCCATCGCCAAACCATTAATTATTTCTGACGGAATGTCTGGTTTTAAGTTTTTGCCTTCTATTATTGAAAAAGAATATTTCAAGCTGTAATCAATTAACTTAGAACCAAGTTTATAAGCAGTTTTATAATGATCTAAAAGGTCTTTTTTACCCTGAAAAAGTATAGTTAAATCGTAATTTAAAAATATATCATTTATTTTATCATCACAATCATCCCAGCATAAAACAGCTTGATTTGTCCATATAACTCCAGAAGGATCAAACTCTTTAATACTTTCCAAAAATAACAAAAATAAAGGCAGTAAATCAGAATCTATTTTTAAAATGTTAATATTCTTTGTAACTATACCTGTTACCCAACTTCCAAATATATCAAAATAGAGTTTATTGCCAGAATAAATATGCAAAACTATTCCTTTAGGCTTAACTTTGAGGTAATTGCAATCACAAAAACCTTCAAACTCATCATCTTCAAACTTTTTTTTGTTTTCATTCCTTAAAGAATCAATGTTCCCTAATTCAAGAAAAATCTTTTCCGACAATAAATCTCCATTACATCTTGAGCTGATATAATCAAGACTATTCTCAATCATTTCAAGACTAAAAGAAGTCTTTTGCAGAAGTAAATTCCTTGCCTTTTTCCTTATATGATATTCAGGGTCAGACCAAGCTCTAGAAACACTTTGCAATATGCTAAACAAATAGTCTATATCTGGTTCTGAATAGGTTTTGGCCTTTTCCAAAGCTTCTTGAAGAATATCTTCAGCAAAAGTCGGACAAATGTAGTCATAATCATATTCATGACCAAAAATAACGAATTTTTGTTTATGTTCTTTTTTCATTTATATTCCTGAATTAAGCATCTTAAAAGTCTTAGAGTTTATTCCGCAGTCACAATTATCCATCACAACTTTATAATCAGTTAAAATGGAATTAGCCGGATATCCTGTTAAATAAGGAGTCATTAAGCAGAGCAGACCTTTTTCACCATCAGACACCGGCAAAAGACTTTCTGGTTCAAGAGCAGCAGCATTGGCATAAATTGGCAGATGATAATTTCCATTCTTACATTCAATATATGGAATACCCTGATTAGGAAATACCAATATATTTCTGATTTTTTCTTCTTTTATATCAAAAATAGATTCTAAACGTTTTTTAATGCTAGTATTTGTAATAATAAACTCTGGATCATTAAAAATAAAAATGCAGGATTTTTTATTTAATTTTAATTCTATTTTATTTTTTTCAAACCATTCGCATATTTTATTTAGATAAAAATAAGAACCTATGATTCTAACAGGTTCAGAATGGCAGGAAAAATCAATTATTTTTTTTGCTGAAGCTTCTAGATCAAATTTAAACTCGATTTTATTTTTATCGAATCTTATAGCATAATAAACGCTTCTATGAGCTGTTAAAGCAGTCAAAATATCATAATAAAAATTTCCGTTTAAAACATTTTCATATTTTGAATCATATGTTAAACAGAGATAATTAACTTTCTGATTATGTTCAACGAAGCCAAAATAATTAAAAATATTTTCCCAGATTCTTAATAAACGCTTATATGAACGAGCATCAAGAATAAGTTTCCTATCTGTAGAATTTGAATTATTTTCTGTTAAAACGCTATATTTAATTTGTTTATCAGGAACAGAAGTCAGTTTGTAGTTATTTAACACATCAATTAGAATCGGAGGAATCTGTTCAAGCAAATACAACTCTTTGTCATCAACCAATCCATTCTCAGCCATAAAAGCTTTATAATCGCTGCAATGAGAAAGATGCCAATGCAGAGCCTCGTTCATAGCTTCTGCGAAAAGAATATCTTTATTTGGAAGGTCATCAAAAGGATTCTGACAATCAAAGAGCTGACCGCTTTTTATAAAAGGCTTTCCTTCTGACAAAATGAAACTCCTGATTACTTCTTTTTATAAGTAGCATAAATAGATGAAGCAGGTATAGTTTGAACGAACCAATCTGTTTCACCTTTTTCTTCTGATATTTTTGAAATAGCCTCTATAACTCCAGGTTCATCTTCTTTTTTTACGCAGATTATAGCATTTTCATAATTAGTTATTTCATCAGTATTTTCACCGACCAAATTAAGATTTCTCATGGAAGTCATAGTTGCACCTGCCGCTCCGCAATCCATAGCAGCATGAATATAATCATCACTATGTTCAACAGGGCAGACAAAGCATATTTCTCTATGCGTATAATTAGTCTTAGCGGGCAAACTATTACCGCCATTTTCAAAAATACGTTTTCGCCAGGACGTATCTTTTTTAATATCATCTATAGCAGCTATAATCTGTTCTAGACTAGCTGCATGAGCCTGATAACCTACTCTGACCAAAGGGTCAACAGAACCAAAGCGTATTGGTGTCTGATACATAAAACCACCACCGGGTCTATTTAATTTCCCTTTTTCTATCAACAGATTCTGAAGCCCGTTAGCATCGAAAGAAGGAACTAGTAGATAAGTCAGTTCTTTTTCAGGAGAAATGGTTATTCTAAGTAAACCTAAGCGGTCTCTTATACCCGTTCCTTTACCTAAACTTACAATTGGAACCCCTGCCCCAAGCCTCAATGCAACTTTTGAAATACTTTCGCCGCTGCCTGATTGCGATTGAATTCCAGTAATCAGCGTTAAATCATGCAGCAACGTAACCTTATTATATTTTTCAATATTAATTGAGGGAATTTCCCTTTCGCTTAATTCCTGAAGATTCTGAGCATATACAGCCCCTCTGCCGGCTATTCTAAGTTCTAATTTTTCAATTAAATAAGCTACAGTTTTTTCAGCATCATTGGGACTTACAATAATTCTCAAAATATCAGTAGGAGAATCTTCTATCGGGTCAGAAAAGCCAAGAAAATCAAGCAAAGTAGTCTTAATTCTTATTCTTGCTGTTCTTGCTGTTTCCAGCATTACAGATTTTACCCCTATTTTTCTTAACAATTCAATGGCATCCAAGCATAATCCATGATGGATAACTAAGGTTATTCTTGTGACTTCAGTAAATTTTCTACTTTTCATCCTTAGCCTCCTCATTAGACTTCAGGTGTCTATTCTGACGTCTTCTCACCCTTATGCCAAATATAAGCATAGTTAAAATAGGGAATAATGAAGCCATAGAGACAATGCCAAAACCATCTACAACATTGAGTCCACCGCCAATTCCTAATCCCATTGCGAGAACTAATGGAACTGTAATAGGTCCTGTGGTAACTCCGCCTGAATCCCATGATAAACCGGTAAATTCTTCATCACTATAATAAGTTAATATTAATAGTGCAGTATATCCAGGAACTAAGAGCCAGCATGCCGGAATATTCAGTATTAATCGGCACACCCCAATCAGCAAACCAGTTCCGACACCGATAGAAACAGTTCCTACTACTTTTGACCGTTTAACTGTCCCTACCGTCATTTCTTCAATGGTAATACCCAATGCATTCAAAGCAGGTTCTGCCATAGTTGAACCATACCCCATACCAAATGCAAATAACCCAACCAAAGTTATACCTAATAGTGATAACTGCGCTGTCCATAGAACTTCTTTGGTTTTAATATACTCATAATTACCTGTCTGGCTGTCATAACGACTTTCATCAAAAGGCACAGCCTTTATATTATTAGAATCATCTACTACATAAAAATATTTATTTAGCTTACCTCTATGATCATAAGCAGAAACCATGGCATCTTTGTTAAAATTCTTAAATACAAAACGTCCAGCTTCCTGAGCTTCAGTTTTATATACCAAAGGCAAAGTTCTGCCAATCTGATTTCCTAAAGAAGAAAGTCCCAGCTGAATACCTGTAGTAAGAATAGCCATACCAACCAATGATAGAACTATTCCCAAAACAGATTCATCTGCTCTTTTCAACTTATCTTTTAATAAGAAAACCAAAACCATCAAAAGCAGTAAAACCAAAGGAACTACTGCAAAAATAGCCTGTCTTATTTCATTTTTTATAATGGGAAGGAATTCAACTTTACCTAAAGTCTTATTTAGAGAATTATCTTCTGATGCTTTATGAGCTTCCTTTTGCGCAAGCTTTTCATTTTTCTTAGAATTGAACTCTTCTATTTTTTCTGCAAATCTTTCCGAAATAAGCTTCTTTTCTTCTTCATTAGCCTTTCGGCTCAGCCAATCAGATAAAGAAAGACTGCCCAATAGCTTATTAGCCTGTTCTCTATTATCAGCTAAGGATAAAATTGCTTTTCTATACTCTTCCTGGTTGCCAAAATAGGAAATTCTAGCGGCTGAAGAGCCTCGCTGAAAAGCCAGAATTCTTACAGCTTCTTCACTTCCCAGCATTTTTACAGCATTAGGTCTATAAGCGGCAGAAAAGAATTCTATTTCACTCATTGGCTTAGGTGTAGACGAATTCAAATACAAGGCTGCAGCAAATACTCCTAATACAGGGAAGAGTGAAGCCAAAGTAACAACGCCTAACCCAGAAGCAGCAGAACTGTTTTTCTTTTTGCTTGCTTTGCTAATACCAATACCCATAGCCAACACCAGCGGAACCGTAACAGGTCCAGTAGTAACACC
>JAFXRA010000315.1 GCA_017526725.1 Candidatus Rifleibacteriota bacterium | reverse complement strand
ATAATTCAAAGATGCTGTTTTCCTCACCAAAATCTGCTGCTTTTTTATAAAACTCAATCGCTTTTTCCCTACTATTTTCTTCTTCTATTCTTCCTAGAAAATAATATAAGTAACCACTTTTTGAATCCAGATAAGGTTCAATATTTTTCTTAGCTAAACTAATGTTTTTGTCATAGAAAACTGTCCTGAAAGAAGTATTTATTATTCCATCAATATAATCCCCCTGTTTTAATCTTTCTTCAATTTGTTCAAATCTTGAATTATTCTTTTTTCCAAACGTATCTATAATTCTATTATAGATACAACCGCCTTCCAAACAGCCTTCATCAAAAGATTCTTCTGCAAGTTTAATAGCCTTATCAAGATCTTTTTTTACCCCCCAAAAACCATTGGAATAAAAATTAGCCAATACCGCCTTACTTAAAGAATTATTGGAACTTTCATTTGCCAATTTCCAAGCAAGATTTTTATCAACAGGAACCTCATAAGCACCCCAACAATAATAATATGCCAGAATAGATTTTCCTACTTCACTTCCATTGTCTGAAAGTTTTTGTGATAAAGAAAAAGCTTTGTCCACATCTCCTTTATTAAAATATTTATTAGCTAATAATTCTTGAGCTTGAATATTGCCATTTTCAGCAGCTTTCTCATACCATTGAAACATAAGCACTTTATAATCTTTTTTCTCATAATACTTTGCCAATTCAAACTGTGAATCGGCATCACCTTTTATAGCATTAGTAATTAAAGCGTTTACACTTCCATAACAACTAATTTGATAATTAAAAGACAAAGCAAGTATAAGAGCTGCTATCTTTTTCATAAATAAGCCTTTCAATAATTTTTTTCTCCAGCAACTATGGATTACAAATTTTACTTTTATTGATTATAGGTTATCACAATCATAATTTATAAAAAACTTCCCTATTGAAGTTTTTTTAGGGTTGAGGTAGAATTTTTCGACTTTATAACATAGTTGATTAAGCTATAAATGTATTTGTAGTTTATGAACTTTGTAAGCTCTTGATTATTCTTAGAGATTAGAGAAAAGAGTAAAGAGTAAAGAGAATTGTTTAAAATGAACGTTAACGGATTATTAAAAATAATTCGATAGCTTGAACACTAAACAATCCCCTAATCTCTTATCTCTCATCTCTCATCTCTTATCTCTTTAAATCAAATTTATAGCTTTCAAAAACTATAATCTATTACTTAACTTATATAGCAAAGGGAAAAAGATGAATATTTATCGAACCCATACATGTGGTGAACTTCGTGGTTCAGATGTCGGTAAAGAAGTAAAACTTTCCGGCTGGATACACCGCAAACGTGACTTAGGCGGAATGCTTTTCGTAACTCTTCGTGACAATTACGGTATTACTCAGGTTCTTGCCAATCCAGGCACAGATGCCTATAAAGTATTTAACGATACAAGAATTGAATCTGTTGTTACCGTTGAAGGCAAAGTTTTAAGCCGTGGCGAAAATATCAACAAAGATATGCCTACTGGCGAAATAGAAGTAGAAGCAACTTCTGTTATAGTTCAAAGTGCTGCAGATGTTCTTCCGATGCAGGTTGCCGATGACGACAACGCTCCAGAAGAAACCAGACTTACTTATAGATTCTTGGATTTACGCCGTGAAAAGCTTCACAAGAACATTCTTTTACGTTCAAAAGTTATTGCTGGAATCCGCAAACGCATGATTGAAATGGGATTCACAGAATTTCAGACTCCTATTTTAACCAGCAGCTCACCAGAAGGTGCTAGAGACTATCTTGTTCCATCAAGACTCTATCCTGGCAAGTTCTACGCATTGCCACAGGCTCCACAGCAATTCAAGCAGTTGCTTATGGTTTCTGGTTTCGATAAATATTTCCAGATTGCTCCTTGTTTCAGAGATGAAGACGCTCGTGCAGACCGTTCTCCTGGTGAATTCTATCAGTTAGACGTTGAAATGTCTTTCTGCACTCAGGACGAAGTCTTTGAAGCTATGGAAAAGCTCTTTGTAAGCTTGTTTACCGAACTTGCTCCTGGTGCTAAAGTAACTGGTCCAACTTTCCCACGCATAAGCTACGAACAGGCTATGAACAGATGGGGCTGTGATAAGCCAGACCTTCGCTATGGTCTCGAAATCGAAGATGTTTCTGACATAATCGCAAAGACTGAAGGCAATTTCCTTAAAGGTGCTATTGATAGTGGTAAAGCAGTTCGAGCGATTTGTGTAAACAACGTTGGCGACAAGTCTAGAAAGTTCTATTCTAACTTGGAAGCTTTCTGTAAAGAAAACGGCGCAGCAGGCCTCGCAACATTAATTTATACAGACACCGAAGTAAAAGGCACTGTAACCAAGCTTTTAAATGACGAAATAAAAGCAGAACTTAAAGCTAAGATGAACGCTCAAAGCGGTTCAGCAATATTGATGGTTGCTGATGAAAAGCTTAAAGCTTCTGTAATCTTAGGAAAATTGAGAATCAAATTAGCAGACGAACTTGATTTGCGTGAAAAGAATGCTTTCAGATTCTGCTGGGTAAACGACTTCCCAATGTTTGAAAAAGACGAAGAAACTGGTCAGACAATATTCAGCCACAACCCGTTCTCAATGCCACAAGGCGGTTTGGATGCACTTTTAAATCAAGACCCACTGACTATTAAGGCTTATCAGTATGATATAGTCTGCAACGGTATTGAATTAAGCTCTGGCGCCATCAGAAATCACAAGCCTGAAATCATGTATAAGGCTTTTGAAATCGCTGGTTACGACAAATCTGTTGTCGATGAAAAATTCGGCGGCATGATCAGAGCATTCAAGTTTGGTGCCCCACCACACGGCGGTATCGCTCCTGGAATCGACAGAATTACCATGCTGCTTGCCAACGAACAGAATATTCGTGAAGTTATCTGCTTCCCATTGAATCAGAAAGCTCAAGACCTGTTAATGCAAGCCCCTGCCGAAGCTACAGAAAAACAGCTCAAAGAACTTCACCTCAAGATAGTTGAAGAATAAGCTATTTGAGATTTTAAAAAAAGAGAATTGAATTATTTCAATTCTCTTTTTTTATAGATCCTTTTAGTTTAGCGATTAGAGCTGGTAGCAAAGTGACTCACCATTACGATGCTCCCCTAGTTTAGCTGGGGGAGCTGTCAGCTTGCTGACTGAGGGGGCTGCAATGCAAAGCATTGCGGAAGAGGGGGTCTTCTTCAAATCACCCAAGACCCCTTTACGACTCGCTTGCCCTCCTGGCGCTCGCATGCACTCCCAACATCCTGTTGGTCGTCGTCTTTTGCTACGCAATCACTTCCCCCAGCAATGCTATCGCATTCTAGGGGCAGATCGTTTTCTCAAAGAAGCTCTCTTAGAGGTTTTTAAACTGCTGGGGAGTTTTTTATATTTGTAGTTTGATATATAAATTTGTGTAAAATTTTACTTTCAACTTCAAAATTTACACAATTTTTGTTATAATTTTTTAGGAGCAATTTTTATGATACCTAGATTTATAACAAAACAGCTCGATTTACTAGTAAAACAATTTCCTGTTATTACTATAATAGGCCCAAGGCAATCTGGCAAAACTACTTTAGCTAAAAATTATTTTAGTGGTTACAAATATGTAAATCTAGAAAAACCTGACGTTAGAGACTACGCAATCGATGACCCAAATGGATTTTTAAATGACAATAAGGCTCCTGTTATTTTCGACGAAATACAGCGTGTTCCAAAGCTAATTAGTTATATTCAAGATATAGTTGATACTCAAGAATCAACAGGTCAATATATTTTAACAGGCAGTCATCAACCCGCTTTAAAAGAAAGTGTTACTCAGTCTTTAGCTGGAAGAACTGCTATTTTACAACTTTTGCCCTTATCTATTGCCGAACTTTCTTCAGCAGGTTATGATTTTCAAAGAAATGATTATATTTACAGAGGCTTTCTTCCCAAATTATATAAGTTAAAAGGTAAACCAAATCTTGAATATAGCAATTATTATCATACTTATGTTGAAAGAGATGTTACCTCATTAATAAATTTGCGTTACAAAAGAGAGTTTGAAATATTTATTCGTCTATTGGCAGGTCGAATTGGGCAATTAATCAATTTGAGCAGTATGGCTAACGATGTTGGTGTTTCTGTAAAGACTTTATCAGAATGGTTAAATGTATTAGAAGCTAGTTTTATTATTTTCAGATTGCCTTGCTTTTTTGAGAATTTCGGGAAAAGGCTTGTGAAAACTCCAAAATTATATTTTACAGAAGTTGGCTTAGCTTCTTGGTTGCTAGGCATAACAGACGTAAAGCAACTTTCGTCACACCCTCTAATAGGAAACCTTTTTGAAAATATGGTTGTATTAGAGGCTTTAAAGCAAAGATTTAACTCTGGCAAAGAAAATGATTTATATTTTTTCAGAGATCAAAGAGGTTTTGAAATTGATTTATTATTGACCGATGGCAACAAAATTATTCCCTATGAAATAAAATCTGCTCAAACCTATACTCCTGATTTTGCAAAGAATTTAAAAACTTTTGCTCAACGGTCTGAAAACATTGAATCAGGATACGTTGTATATACTGGTGATTTGGAAAGAAGCGGACAACCAGCTTTAATCAATTTCAAAAATCTCGCCAATTCTCTTGATATATAAGATGTATCATACTGAATACCTAGAGAATGCCTATAACGATATAGACAAACTCTTAGAATCTGCTGGTTCTAGATAAAAGTAAGAATACTTTTTCTTATATCTCCATTTTTGGTCTCGTATCTTAGATCTCTCAAATTTCAGCTCTCGGTATCTCAACCTTTTCTTTCAGCATCTTTTCTTCAAGCATAGCAAGTATAACCGATGGTTTAGTATTCAACCCCTGAGCAAGACGGAATAACGTTATTATGCTCGGTGCATTTCTTCCTGTTTCTATCTTAGACATAGAGCTTCTATCCATACCACAATCATAGGCCAAATCTTCTTGGCTTAAATCCTCTTTTTCACGCAATTCAATTATTGTTTCACCTAATAAATATAAACAATCTTCTCTTAATGCCTTTTTTAGCTGTTTGCGTTCTGATTTTCTCATTGTTTTTCCCTTTTACAATGAGAATACTAATTGCCAAAGAAATTAACCACGTGAAAAAATAAGAGATTAATAATCATTGATATTAAATACGTGATTTAAAATCACATATATGATATTATTTTATTTAGATTCTTTCCAACAAAATGTCTTTTTAGAAAAGACCCGTATCTGTAGAAAAAATAGTATTTTTTCTTTTAGAGTTAAGAGTTTATAGAGAAATGAGGTTATTTAAATGAAAAAACACTTGCTTTCAATCATTGCTTCAATAGTTATTTGTGCACTACTTCTAATCGGCTGTGGTGGCGGAGGTGGTGGTGGTTCTTCCAATAACGGAAACGACCTCTTTAAAGTTATAAATACAGTAAATAAAAATATTTCTGCTGATTCAGCAACTCAGATTGGTGTTCTCACTTCTGACGGCATTCAGTTAAATCTCTCTAAAGGTGCTTTAAGCGACAATTCAAATGTTGCTGTCCGTCAGTATTCTAACGATGCAGCCATGGCAAGATTTACCGAAAACTTCCCTTCTCTTGCAAGCTTCACTGTTGTCAGTTCCCTTTATGAATTAACTGCAAAAGATAATAAATCTAAGACTTTGACTGTTCTAGAAATTCCATCTGAAGTTGAAGTTGCTTTAACTGAAGATTTAAATACTAATAAGCTTTATTACGCTGTTGTTAAACAGAACGGAGAATGGACTCTCCTCCCTTTACAGAATAATTCATCTTCAAACTCTTCTCGTTTGGCTTCAAATGCCAGCAGAAGTATAAAGATGATTTTTAACACCATATATGAAAATCTTTTTATTGTTGCTGTAACAAAGAAAAATGCTACTAATTCAAAACTAACCTATGCAGAAGATTTTATTATTTCTCTTAACGGTTCTGAGACAAGCCCACAGACAATTACAGCCTCTTACACTCAGAAATTTGACAATGATATCGAAGCAAGTCTTAGGCTAACTTTGAAAGGCGATGTAAGCCCAGATAAAGCTGAAATTTCTATTACAGCTTTGCAGAATGAGAACAAGAAAATCAGTATCAAAAAGTCTGACAAGACTTATAAAGATTTCGATTTTACAACTGCTGAACAAAGAGGGAAATACCAAACCACTTTCAAACTTACAAGCGACTTGGCTACTTCTAAGCTTTCAGGCAATACCGCTACTTATAATTTTATAATCAAAGCAAAAGATATGAAAGTCAGCGATATGCCCACAAAACTTATATTAAAAGCTAGTGTTAAAGGTTCTAGTATTTTCTATTCAAATGATATGCAAATCAACTTCGAAAAAGGTGCCGACCAGCCTATCATACCAGAAGAACCTTCTACTCCAGATAATCCAACTAAACCTGAAGAACCATCTACACCAGAAGAACCTCAAATTATAGTCTATACAATAAAATATGATTTAGATGGTGGTAAACTTGTAAAATCAAACCCTCAAAAATATGATACAGAATCTGATACTATTACTTTGAATAATCCAATAAAAGAGGGCTATACTTTTGTTGGTTGGACAGGTTCTAACGGTAATAGTCCTGAAAAGACCGTTACTATTAAAACAGGTTCTACAGGGAATAAAGAATTTATAGCTAACTGGAATAAGAACCCTGCTGATACTTTTACAGTAGCTTTGATCAGAGGAACTGGTATTGCAACAGTAAAAGGTGATGGTGCATATAAGTCAGGAACAAAAGTAACTGTTAGTTATACTTTAGAAAATGGTTATGAGTTTGACAAATGGAGTGGAGATAAAACAGAAGCTTCTTTTACAATGCCAGCAAAAGATGTAACTATGACCGCCAATGCAAAACCTATAACATATAATATAACTTATAATCTTGATGGAGGAAGTGTTTTAAAAGCTAATCCCTCCACCTATAACGTTACTACTGCCGATATAATTTTGAACAATCCAACAAAAGAAGGTTATTCTTTTGTCGGTTGGAGTGGAACCGGTCTAACTGGTAATTCAAATACAAAAGTTACTATATCAAAAGGCTCAACAGGGAATAAACAGTTTACTGCCAATTGGAATAAAATATATACTATTAAATATGATGGTAACGGTAATACATCTGGTACTGAGCCTACAGATACAATTGATTCTCAGACTAATATAGCTTTACTAGTATCTAATTATGGTACCTTAGCTAAAGGTAATTATTCTTTTTATGCTTGGAATACCAAAGCAGATGGAACAGGAATTAATGTAAATCCAAATGAAATAATAACTTTATCTCGATTTAATGAATTAAATATAAATAATAAGGATTACATAATTTTGTATGCAATATGGGAAAAAACAAAAGTTAGTTTTGAATTAAAATCTAATAAAAACAATACCGATTTTGATACTATAAATGGAAAATATCGTCTTAATCCGAATTTTACTTTATTATCAAGTTTTGCATTTAAAGATTCCAATTCTATCCAAATAATAAAAGATTCTATTTATATAACAAATGTAAATAATGGAAATATAAAAAAAGAATGGGATTATAATACTAATAGTTTAGTAATAATTTTGGAAGAAAATCTCACCGAAGATACTAATTACGAATTTAATATGTCGAACTTTTCGTTAGAAGGT
>JAFXRA010000314.1 GCA_017526725.1 Candidatus Rifleibacteriota bacterium | reverse complement strand
TTATCTAAAAAGAGGCGGAACTTACGGAAATAAATTGAAAGTGCCCAATTTTCCTATGTCTGAAGCTTCCTTTTTAATTTGGTCTCTAGACCAACGTGAAGACTGGGCAACAATTATATGTCTTGTTGGAGGCGGTCAAGAAATAAATACTGGTGAAGCAGGTATTGCAGAATGGATAAGAGCCTTAAATCAATCGTTTAAACATTGGAAAATCTATATTTCTCCACAATTAACAGAACCAGAATATGCTGAAGGTATGGTCGATGAATTACTAAAAAACAACCCAAATGTCAGCTTTAATAAAAGTTTACACTTAGAAGTTTCTTTAAGATCATATAGAGCAGAAAAACTTTCAGCATTTGTTCATGCTTTACTTGCTTTAGATAAAAAAGCAGCTTCAATTTATTCAGATATTAAAGAAAAATACCCAATTATTTTAACCCGAAATATGCAGAAAGCCAAAAAGTGGCTACACGAAAAAGTAAGAGGTACGGAAAGAATTGGGGTATTAATTACAAAAGAATCAGCAAGATATAAACCTCTTGGAATACATGTTTTGGGAACAGATAATGAAAATACCGTTCATTGGTTCCTTGAAGATAAAGCAGATACAAGATCTTCAAATTATTTAGAAGATGCGGCAACAGAAATTCAAGTTCAAGGTTTGGAATTAGATTATGTTTGCTTATTATGGGATGCAGATATGCAATATAAAAACAGTGAATGGCATTTTTACAGATTTAATGGAAAAGACAAATGGGATAAAATAGAAGCCAACACAGAGAACAAGAAGGAACGAATAAAATATATGTTGAACGCATATAGAGTA
The DNA here is from genome assembly GCA_017526725.1 of Candidatus Rifleibacteriota bacterium. The sequence goes on along the minus strand of JAFXRA010000314.1, from coordinate 5,527 downwards.
TTACTTACACGCGCAAGATCAGGAATGATAATATGTGTTCCAGAGGGAAATCCCAATAAAAATTTAAATGGCTTTTGGGAAGATAGCACAAGATTGCCAGAATATTATAACGGAACTTATGAATATTTGAAAAGTTTAGGTTTTGAAGAAATATAAATAATTATAATTCTATTATTTTCTACCGTTTGGAGTATATAAATTTAACATGATAATAATACCAAAAGAAGCACCTCAAGAAGACAAGTTCTTAGATTTAGATAGTGCTGTAACAGATGGAATATATGTTGTTCCTGACCCAGAACATAAAATTTATCATCTTCGCGAAGCTATACTTATGTCTAAGCGTCTTGGGAGACCATTAACTTCAGAAGAATTTGCAAAGTTTGAAGTAAAAGATTATAAAGAAGATTAATAGTTCATTTTTGAAATTCTTAAAGAATTGTGGATTTATATGCTGAAATGATTATAGTTCCTAGAAAAGAAGAAGAAGAAAATAAATCGGTTGTTGATGATTTTGAAAGCAACTTAAAAGACGGTAGATTAACAGAACCAGATGGCAAGATTTACCGTTTGCGAGAGGTTGTTCTTCAGATGAAAAGATTGGGAAGAATGCTTACAGAAGAAGAACTAAAAAACTACGAGCTTTCAACTAATTGAATATAACCTGATAATAATGCCCAAAGAAAGGCATCGATTTGATTATTTGAATTGTTTAAACTAGACAATAAACTTATTACCCTCTTTTTGTTTCTATAAAACAGTCTAAACCAGGTATGAGTATCTTTTTTGTAGAGACTGGTAATATATGTAGCATTATTTTTTCCAGTTCATCCACGACTCCAGGCATATCTTGCTTCAACTCGCACTCCCAAACCACCAATACGTGCCAGCCAGCATTGATAAGTTCTTCGGCTTGATGTTTATCTCTTTGGATATTTCTGTTGAATTTTTCTTCCCAAAAATCTCTTCTAGTCTTTGGAGTAGAGGCATAACGACAGCCATGATGCCTGTGCCAGAAACAACCATGAATGAATATTACGGTTTTATACTTAGGAAGCACTATGTCTGGCTTGCCAATCATCTTGCTGACATTCTTCCTGAACCTGAATCCTCTGGCAAACAAAGCTTTACGAAGCTTAACCTCAATAGAGGTGTCCTTCCCTCTTATGTGGCTCATATTGAGGTGCCGCTGCTCTTTGGTTAATACGTCAGTCATCTTATTTCTCTAAAAAATTGGCTTATAGTTTGGTTAAGCATATGTTACCACGATTTACAAAAACATCTCAAATACTTGACCGTGGTTGAACAATAATAATGTGCCTTAACCAAAATCATGGGTTTATAATAAAATTTCACCACGAGGCTGCAAAGTGGTTTTATACTTGCTAATTACTCCAGCGACGATACCTGCAACTTTATTATAGCGTTTGCCTATCTTCGTAATTTTATATATAATAGCAGTATGGGAAATCAAGATTTATCGTACAAAGAATTCTTTTCAGAAGCAAAAAATGTCGAAGACCTTATAACAGGCTACGTTGATAAAGCATTTGTCAGCGAGCTGGATTTTTCTACGTTAGAAAGGTGTAATGCAGATTTTGTAAGAAAAGAGTCTGGTGAACGCCATGACGATATGATATGGCGTTTGAAGTATAATAATCAATGGCTTTATATCTATATCATATTGGAATTTCAATCGAATGTTGACTATTCTATGCCAGTAAGAATCATGTCTTATATGGCTGAATTATGGTTAAGTCTGTTGAACAATTCCAATACCGAGTATGCAAAAAGCCATAAAATTCCACCAATATTGCCTATTGTCCTATATAACGGTGTTGAAGACTGGGACGCTGCCCTTAATGTTGCCGATATTCTTCAGGATAAAAGTGTAAACGGCATAAGTGTTGAATATTATCTTATAGACGAGCTACACCCAGAGAAGAACAAGAAGAATGCTCTGGAAGATGGTATTTTTAATTGTGTTACTGCATTGATACAGATAGAAAGAACCAAGGGTGCTGATAATCTGTCTGATGTTCTCAAGGAAATAGCCAAGAAGCTCGATACCAAAGAGAAACTACAGAATTTTAAAACTCTTATCAGATTCATAAGACGTTTCCTGTCTACTAGGTTTAACCAGGATGTAAAAGAATTTTATAATATGGAGGAAGCTATAGCTATGACTTACGATTTTGCTGAAATTGAAAGAAAAAAAGGTGAAATAAAAGCTTTTATACAAATGATAAAAAAAGGCTTTATTACATTACAGCAAGCAGCTGAACAAATGAATATTTCTGTGGAGAAATTTCAAGAATTAGCTTCTGAACAAGGTTTGTTATGATTTGTTTTTTTCGAGGAAGCTACAGTTATGGCTTACGAGTAAGTAAATAAAGATTTTTATCTCAATTAACTCAATTCAACTCATAGTAAAAATATATATTGAGTCGTCAATTTTATTGACTAATAGCCATTTTTTTAATGTATTACTCAACTTACTCAATATATAATATATTGGTTTTATATAACTTTCAGCCTGTCTCTTTACCACAGAAACTAGAAAAAAAATGTATATATTTTTTTAATATATACATTTTTTGAGCAACTTGAGTTATATATGATGAAACTCTGATTACAACAAGTTTACAACCAACTCAAGGAATCATTTTTATCTGAATGAATGCTTGAGTAATCATGCTACATAAATGTAGCCTAATTTCTTATAATTCCATCTGATTTCAGTGCACAAAAAAAACCGCCAACATCTCGAATGTTAGCGGTTTTTTATTCTATTTCAGATATTATTTGCTTCTATCTGATATTACTACTGAGTGGAGCTGATCTCCCTCGAAGACAATAACAATATCCGCTATACAAACGATTTCTTTAACTTTCTTGGGATTGAATACTCCCAAATATCCTGAATAAGATTACCTTTGCATCAAAGAGTTTCAGTTATATCTATAAGCTTTCATTTGGTTTTTGGATTAAAAAATATCTTAATCCCAAATGCAATATATTTATTTTCAACTATTTCCCAGTGACCACTATAACCTCTGCCAATGTATTTAATGTTATTCATAGATTTAATATAACGCTTTATAGTGCTTAAACTTATTCCTAATTCATTAGCTAATTCTGCTAATTTTACATTGGGATTATTTTTTATTTTATTAAATATTTCTTTATGAATATTTTCAATTTTTAAAATACTTCCTTGATGAACATCTTGGTGTACATTTCGAACTCCATCTTGCACCGCAATCTGCACTGTATCTTGTTTTTCTTGAGTGTCACCTTGTCTTCTTTTATGGACATTCTGGGTGTCATCTTGCACTATATCATGTTTTCCTTGAGTGTCACCTTGAGTGCCATCTTGAGTGCCATCTTAAGTGCCACCTTGAGTGCCATCTTGATTATAGGTATGTGTATTTTATTAGCACTTAAAGATTTCACAAGATTATAAAATATAAGCCAGCAACAATTACTTCCTAACCTCTTGCAGTACAAATTCCTAAAGCTTATAATTAAGCATAAGGAGTACACTTGATGGGGCAGAAGGATATAGCAGAAAAGACTCTTGAAGCATATAACGATGTCTTTGCTGACATTGTTAATGGTCTTGTGTTCAAAGGCAAGAAGGTAGTTAAAGAAGACGACCTTCAGGAGATGTCACCAGTATCTGCTTTTAAATCTGATAAGAAATACTATAAACAGGAACGTGATGTAGCTAAACTTTGGAAAGAAAATGGTATCAGGGTTGCTCTCTACGGTATAGAAAACCAGACAACCGTAGATAGTAGTATGCCTTTGAGAGTTATAGCCTATGATGGAGTTGCTTACAAGAAACAACTTATAGAAAACAGCAAGTCTAAGAAGAAAAAAGAACCAATAGAACCAATAGAACAACCTAAGTTCTATCCTGTCATAACCTTTGTGTTTTATCTTGGAGATAAACCTTGGAAAAGCAATAAGAACCTGTTAGATGTTCTTACGCTAAGACCAGAGTTTAAACCTTTTGTAAGTGATTACAAAATTAACTTGATAGATTTATCTTATCTACCTGATGAACAGGTTAAGTTATTCAAAAGTGATTTCAGGTCACTGATAGACTGGCTGAAGAAACAGAAAGACCCAAACTATGAAGTAGACCCACGAACTTTAGACCACCCAGATGAATTAAAGCAACTACTTTATTCTATGTCTGGAGATGAAAGGGTATTTACTATACCTAACAGTTCGAACGAAGAAGATGGAGGGACAATAACTATGTGTGAATTTATAGATAAACTTGAAGCCAAAGGTGAAGCCAGAGGTTTTGAAAAAGGCAAAGTATTGACCTTAGCCGAACTTGTGAAAAAAGGACTTCTTACAATTCAACAGGCTGCAGAAGAAATGAACGTAACTGTTGCAAAGTTTAAAGCATTAACAAAGAAATTAGCTACGGACTGATAATATATGGGTGAAGCAGTATTAGATAAAGTAGAAAACAAAGGCATAGAAAAAGGTAAAATAGAAATTCTAGCAAGTCTTGTAGAAGATGGAATTCTAACACTCCAGCAAGCTGCTGAAAGAATGAATATGTCTGTAAGAAAATTCAAAGCTACTGCAAAAAAACAAGAGATTTACTTATGAATATGCAAGATTTTTTTGATTATCTTGAAGCAAAAGCAAAAGAAAAAGGTAAGCTTTTAATGCTAAATGAACTTGTAAAAGATAAAGTTCTTACTTTAAAACAAGCTGCTGAAAGAATGGGTATGTCAGTAGCCAAATTCAAAGCTGCAACAAAGGAATTAGCTATAAACTGATATATTATTTAAGTTTTAATAGCAAATAAAAAACGGAATTCCACAATTTTGTGCAACTAAAGTCTTAACTTAAACATGATTGTTTTTGCTCTAAACCTATAATTCGAGACTGTTGGGCAGCAATAGAAAATCACGTAAACCAATTATCAAATAGCCTTTATCATTATGATAAGGAACTACATTTTTTTCTACTACAAGTATTTTTTTAAAAGAATCCTTAATATTGCCCAAAGACTTGGTTTCCTGTTCCATTTTTGCTGAATCTGGAATCTCATAAGCTGATTGAATATAATAACGTACACTGCCTTTGTTAGCTACAAAATCTACTTCTAACATCTTTCGCAAATCTTTTTCACGAACCTCAACAACTCCGACATCAACTTTAAAGCCTCTGTATCTTAATTCATTATATATTATGTTTTCCATAATGTGAGTATATTCAACTTGTCTAAAATCCAGTCTAGCATTTCGTAAGCCTATGTCTTCAAAATAGATTTTATAGGGTGTAGAAATATACTTTTTTCCCTTTATGTCATATCTTAAAGCAGTATTGATGATAAAAGCTTCTTTTAAATAATCAATATAAGTCTTGATTGTTATTTCAGATAAATCAACATGTTTTTCGCTCTTGAAAGTATTTGATAATTTTCTTGGATTTGTCAGAGATGAAATTCCTGATGAAAGAATGCTTAATAGTTCGCCAAACTCATCTGTTTGCC